>CAZAMX010000028.1:0-14630 GCA_964486095.1 uncultured Acetatifactor sp.
CAGCCTTGCAGCAAGTCACGCCGCCTCAAGGGGCAATAACTTCCTGCTCAGCCACACTGCACATGCTAGTGTTCCATTTCCCAATTAACTACACATTTTTACTTGCTAGAATTTCCTTCTACTGCGTTGTTTTCGGTCAACGATGCCACCGCATCGCCTCCCTCAAACGCCTGGCATAAGGCAATTCTAGACTTCGTAAAAAGTGTACCCAATTGGGAAATGGAACACTAGCGCTGGACAGAAATCTGACTCTTTACAGTCAGATAAACTTTTTTTATAATGGACTTTAGATCACAGAAACGCGAAGCAGTTTCTATGATAGATTTTAGATAATTCGTATTTATTATAGAAGATAAGGAAATGAAAGCCAATGTGGATTGCGGATAACTGGACGGATTACGAGGTACTGGATGCCTCGGGCGGTGAAAAGCTGGAAAGATGGGGAAAATACATACTGGTGCGGCCGGACCCTCAGGTCATATGGAACACCCCCCGCAGACATAAGGGCTGGAGTCAAAAAAACGCTCATTATCACCGCAGTGCCAAAGGCGGCGGCGAATGGGAATTTTTTGACCTGCCCGACGAGTGGAGTATCTCCTATGCCCTGCCCTGCCTGTCCCCGCAGGCCCGCCCTCTCACCTTTCGTTTAAAACCCTTCAGCTTCAAGCATACGGGCCTTTTCCCTGAACAGGCCGTCAACTGGAACTGGTTCTCCGGGCTGATTCGGACTGCCCTGAAGCAGCATCCTTCCGGGCAGCCAAAAATTTTAAATCTCTTCGCTTACACCGGCGGGGCCACCCTGGCCGCAGCTGCGGCAGGAGCCGCCGTCACTCATGTTGACGCTTCAAAGGGAATGGTAGGCTGGGCTAAAGAGAATGCTGCCGCCTCCGGCTTAAGTGAAGCACCTATCCGCTGGCTGGTGGACGACTGCGTAAAGTTTGTGGAGCGGGAAATCCGCCGGGGCAACAAATACGACGGAATCATTATGGATCCGCCTTCCTACGGACGGGGACCAAAGGGCGAGATTTGGAAAATAGAAGAAAGCATCTGGCCTTTTCTGGAATCCACAGTACGGCTGCTCTCCGAAAACGCTCTGTTTTTCCTGATCAACTCCTATACCACAGGACTCCAGCCTGCGGTATTGTCGTATATGCTGAATACTGCCGTAGCCACAAGCCTTCCGGGGCATGTAGAAGCCGCGGAAATCGGGCTGCCCGTGAGAGACACCGGTCTGGTACTGCCCTGCGGAGCATCCGGAAGATGGCTTGGAGAAAAAAATAATTCCGCCGGTACTTGTGCAAAACAAAAATAAATATTAATATTATTAGTAAAATACAGTCTTTTAATATTTTATTTATTTTGTTTATCAAGGGTGATCTCTATGCTCAGGAAATTGCAAAATGCCTCCGGAATCCAAAAACATTTGTCATGCACCCTGCTGTCTGTCCTCTGCATGACGGCTGCTGCAGGCATCTCTTCTGTCTGCTTCCATCTGTTCAGACATCTTTTGCTTTGCTGCACCATGGTATTTATCCTGTGCATCATTCTGATCTCCTGTAATAATCTTGACCCGCTGTACGGCATCTCCTGCGCCGTCTTTTCCGCATTTTGGCTGAATCTTAAATATATTTATCCCTGCTTCGGTTCTTCTTCCATAAAGAACTCGCTTATAGACGCGCTTTGCGCCGCACCCATCATGATACTGATCAGTCTTTTGGCCTTTCGCCTTGCAAAAAAGGCCGCTCTGACCTCTGTAACGAAAAAACAGCTGGAGGCGGCAGAAAAAGAGAACGCGCGGGCAAACCTGCTGCAGGCTATTCCCCACGACCTCCGCACGCCTCTCACCGGCATCATCGGCAACAGTCTTGCCTATCTGGAAAACCAGGACACCCTGACAGACGAAGAAAAAACAGAAATTATGCTCAATATTTATGAATCTTCCACATGGCTGGGCCAAATGGTGGAAAATCTGCTGACCGTAACCCGGGTCAGTAAAAAGGAGTTATCCCTGGACACCCGGGAGGAATACGTGGATGAAATCGCGGCCGAGGCTCTGCAAAAAATAGAAAGAGCACACAGGGACTGTATAATCCGCGCTGCCGTTCCCGAAAGGCCCACCATGGTTCCCATGGATCCTGTTCTGATTGAACAGGTCATCATCAATCTGCTGGAAAACGCCCTGCTTCATTCCGGTGTCAATGCTCCCATAGACTTTACCGTAACGGATCATCCCGACCGTGTATCTTTTACCGTTCGCGACTATGGAAACGGTATTCCCAAAACCATACAGGCGCAGCTTTTTAACGGTACTGCACATACCGAAGCTTCTTCAGGCAAGGGTATGGGTATCGGCCTTGTGATCTGCCGGACCATCATTGCCGCCCACCATGGCACAATCACAGGCCATAATCTTGCTGACGGCGCAGAATTCACATTCACACTGCCAAAGAGGAAGGAAAACGACCATGAATCTCAAAACCAATATTCTTCTGATCGAAGACGATAAGAATACCTGTTCCTTTATCATAACCGCCCTGGCCAGATGCGGCTATCATGTCATTCCTGCATACTCCGGCAAGGAGGGGCTGCGCCTTGCGGCGTCAGAATGCCCCGATGTCATTCTTCTTGACCTCGGTCTTCCTGACATAGACGGCTGTGAGGTTTTAAAAAGCCTTCGCTGCCGAAATCGCAATCCTGTTATTGTCATCTCCGCAAGAGAAAAAGAATATGACAAGGTGCAGGCCCTTGATTTGGGCGCAGATGACTACATTACCAAGCCTTTCAGTCTTGCGGAGCTCATGGCCCGCATCCGTGCCTGCCTCCGCCACAAATATACCGGCTCCCCCGACAGGTCCTACCATGCCCTCGGGCTGAACATCGACCTGGAAAGCGGCACCGTATCCTTAGACGGGAAAAGCGTCCATCTGACTCATGTGGAATATCAGCTTCTCTCACTCCTCGCCGAGCATTCGGGCTGCATCTTAAGCTACCGCTATATCATGAATGCCATCTGGGGCCCCTATACAAACGACAATAACCAGATCCTGCGCGTCAACATGGCCAACCTGCGCCATAAAATCGAGCAAAACCCCGCCAGACCACAATATCTCTTTACAGAGGTGGGCGTTGGATACCGGATGCGCGAGAATGAAAACACAGACATCCCGAAGGCATAACAAATATCGGCTCCTGCGCCCGAAATCTGCCGCAGGAGCCGCCGCAAAAGGCTACGGAAGTCTAATCTCCGAAAGGGATTCCATCAATATGATGATCTCCTCCCGTTCCAAAGCTCCGCAATATTCCGCCAATATTCCGTTCTCATAAAGCAGTGCAAACTGCAGGTATTCATTCCCGTCTGCAGGAGGGATCAATTCTTCCCATTCCTCTTCTACCGTATAGACGGGAGGCTCCGCACAAAAACGCAGATCCGTCGTCAGCTCTGTACGGGTAAGCTTAAGCCACAGGCTGTGTTCTCCGTCAGACCACTCACAGTAAAGACCGCCCTCCGCCTTTATCAAGCCGTAACCTGCCGGCACCGCCGCTACAGCCGTAAGCGCTTCCACTGTCAAAGCATCCTCCAAGGAAGGCGCCTTTTCTACGGCCGCCTCCGGCTCACTGCCTTCCGCCGCCCCGGAGGACGCATTTTCCTTACTATGGTTTTCCTGCGGGAGGGTTTCTGCTTCCTGCCTGACCTCTTCCGTACCTCCGGATTCCGCCTTACCGCTTGCCAGCCCGTCTGCCTCTGCCATTGCTTCAAGACCGTCCACATCCAGCCATTCCGGCTCCGCAAAAGCAGACGCTGCACCGTCAAATACGGTTCCTCCATCGTCCGCCAGCTCCGGCTCTTGGTTTGCCACTCCTTCGGACATCATTTCTTCTATCCTGCCCTCGTTATTGTAATCGTCACCTGCCCCGCCGCTTTTCATCCCGGCTTCGCCGGCAGAACCCATGCGCATATGACTGACGCCAAAATATGCCGCCCCCAGTACAGCCAGGCAAATGCAGGCCGCACAGGCCTTTGCATATTTTTGCGCAAAGAAACGTATGCCCGTATTTTTTTTGCTGCTTTTTACCGCGCCCGCCTTCTCGCTCCGTTCCAGAAGCTCTTCGGAAGCGGCGCTCAAAGCTTCCATCAATCTGATCGCTCCGGACTCTTTATCCGTCTTCAAAGTACGATTCCCTCCTTCTCCAGATACTCTCTCAGCTTATTCCGGGTACGGAAAAGACTGGTCTTTACCGTATTCAGGTTCATGCCGTACCTCTCTGCGATCTCACCGTATTCCTCCACATACCAATATCTGCGAAGGAACACGTTACAGTCCTTCTCCGGAAGCGTATGAAGAAACCTGTCGATCAACCTTTCCAGCTCCGCCGTAATCACCGCATCTTCAGTGCTGCGGGCATCCGGCACACATTCTGCCAGCTCATCCAGCGCCACCGTTACTCTTCCGCCTCCGCGTTTCATGGTCCGCCGTTCCTTCCATCTGTCCAAAGAAAGATTCCGTGTAATCGTCCCTAAAAATATGGCAAATCTGGAAGGTCTTCCGGGCGGAATGGCCTTCCATGCTTTGAACCAGGTATCATTGACACATTCATCTGCATCCTCTTTTGTATACAGAATATGCCAGGCAATACTGTAGCAATAGCTTCCATATACATTCTGCGTCTCCGCTATGGCACGCTCGTCCCGTGCCCAGTACAGATCTAAAATCTCCGCGTCCTTCAAATCCGCTCCTCCCGCTGCCCTCTTCATCCCTATAAACGACATTTACTGCATTTGGTTTCATTAATATTATAAAAATTGGCTTACATTAAAGGCGCTACGATCCGCATCACCCAGCCCAAAGCTTTCTCCCAGATCTTACGCCGTTTAACATCCTCCCTGGTCTGTTCGATACATTTTGCCAGTGTGTCCTGTACATCCCTTTCAATCCTGGCGATCTGGGAATTGCGGTACAGGATAATCCCACATTCAAAATGATGATAGAGACTGCGGTAATCCAAATTCACCGTGCCCACCACTGCCTTCTCATCGTCCGCTGCAAACACCTTTGCATGAACAAATCCCGGCTCATACTCCAGGATGCGGACTCCTGCCTCCAGCAGCTCATCATAATAGGTCTTGGCCAGCAGAAAGGCAAACTTCTTATCCGGAATATGCGGCATAATGATGATAACCTCCACTCCCCGCTTTGCCGCATAAATCAACGCCATCAACATTTCATGATTGGGAATCAGATATGGTGTCATGATATGCACATAGCTGTGGGCAGTATTGATAATATCCAGATATACCTGCTCTCCCACCCGCTCCGGCCCCAGAGGACAGACGCTGTAGGGAATGACATACCCGTCCGAGGGCATGGAGCTGCCCGCCGGGCAGGCGTATTTTTCGAAAGCCTCCTGTTTTTTTTCGGACTCATTCCACATTTCCAGAAACATATAGGTAAAACGCTCCACTGCATCTCCGCGCACCAGAATCCCCGTATCCTTCCAATGCCCGAAGCGCGGCTTCCTGTTAATATACTCATCCGCCAGGTTGATGCCGCCTGTAAATGCCACCTTTCCGTCAACCACCAGGATCTTCCGATGGTCACGATTATTATAATGGGGAGAAAATATGGGCTTGATCGGCGCAAACATTTTACAGTGAATGCCTTCTTCCTCCAGAAAGCCGGGATACTCCCTTGGCAGATTAAGCAGCACGTCCGTGCCGTCATACATAAATCGGACCTCCACGCCCTGCTTGGCCTTTTCCTTCAGAATCTCATGGACAGTATCCCACATATATCCTTCACTGACAATAAAAAATTCTACAAAAATGAACCTCTCCGCTTTCTTCAATTCATCAAGAATAGCCGGAAACTGCTCGTCCCCCAGATGAAAATAAGTAACCTGGCTCTTTTCATAAACCGGGCTGGCATCCCAGTTATACAAATACTGCGCAAGCCTGCCCATGTGAGGGCTCTCCCCGCAAAGCCGCTCCCAGGTATCCCGGTTACGCTTAACCAGCCTGCCGGTCTGCTCCTTGAGCTCCTTCAGCCGGCTGTACATCACCTTTGTTCCCGGCTGTATGGTAATGGCAGTGTAAAAAATTGCTCCGAATATGGGAAAAATAGCGATGGGAAACATCCATGACAGCTTCATGTCAGGAATTCCCCTTGCGTTAAAGATATGAAGCACCGCTATGGCGCTGATCAGCAGAAAGACACCATACATCAGAAAGCTGTAATTCCTCAGCCAAAAGTATCCCACTGCCAGCGCCGCCAGCTGCAGGCCAAAACCAAGGATCAGTATTGCCGTCCTGCCGTAAATAATTGTCTTGATATTCCCTAATTTTTTCTTTTTCCAATCCCCGGTACTCATGCTTCATTCCTCCAGAAAGCTGGTCAGATTCAGCAGACAACGATATAGTATCTCCATCTCTTCCTCGTTCAGATCCTTCACAATTGCCCTTATCATTTTTTTGTGGAAATCACGATGATGAAAAAAAGCCTTTTTACCCTTCTCCGTCAGCAGCACATATACTACACGCTTGTCCTCCAGGCTGCGCTTTCTGACAATATAGCCCTTTTTCTCCAGCCCGTTCATATTGGTGGTCAGGGTGCTGACCGTGACGGAGAGCCTGTGGGCGATAGCCGACATGTTCCGGGGCTCGCTCACGCCGATTGCTTCTATGATGTGCATATCATTATTGGTAATGTCGCTGAATTCCTCCGTGATAACCGCTTTCGCCTCCATATCCATAACATGGTTGAACACCTGAGCCAGCAGTTCACTCATAGACCTTCTCTTTGTCTGCATCATTCCATGCCCCCAATTAGAATTTCTTACCACTTCATCACGCAGGCTCCCCAGGTGAGTCCTGCCCCAAAGCCGGACAGGACTATATTCATACCGTTCTTAAGCCCTCCCGACTGTTTCAGCTCATCCAGCAGCACCGGGATGGCAGCGGAAGACATATTTCCCACCCGGTCCAGGTTTACCGGAAACTTTCCCGCATCCTGCTTTAAACGCTTGGCAATGCCCTCGATAATGCGATAGTTTGCCTGATGCAATATGAAAAGATCCACATCGTCCGCCGTCATTCCCGCCTGAGACAGTACCTCTTCAATGCACTCCGGAATACGCCGCACCGCAAAAGCAAAAATCTCCCGGCCATCCATCCTGATCCAGGGGGATTCTACGGGCATTTCCACAAAGGGATTTTTCAGCTGGCGGGTGCTGCACTTCAAGGCTCCGCCCTTGCCCCCGTCCGCATACTGTACAAAGTGAAAGTCCCCTTCTCCGGCACTGTGCTCCACAAATACCGCTCCCGCACCGTCCCCAAAAAGGATGCAGGTACCCCGATCCGTCCAGTCCACCAGCTTGGACAGCACTTCGGCCCCCACGATCAGGGCATTCCTGTAAATCCCGGCCTCCATATAGGCCCATGCGGTATGCAGGGCAAACAGAAAGCCGGAGCAGGCGGCATTTAAATCAAAGGCCACGGCATGAGCCGCTCCAATAATCCCCTGTACCTGGCATGCCACGCAGGGCACACCGCACTCCGGCGAGCAGGTAGCCACCAGTAAAAGGTCCACCTCCGCCGCAGTCCTCCCTGCGTCCTCCAGTGCCCTTCTGCAGGCGGCGGCAGAAAGCTCTGCCACCGTCTCTCCGGTAGATATATGCCTGCTGCCGATGCCGGTGCGCTCTCTGATCCACTCATCCGAAGTCTCCACCAGCTTTGTCAGGTCTTCATTTGTCACGCTTTTTACAGGGAGTGCGCTCCCTGTTCCGATCATTCTGATAGACATAGCAAGTCTTCCTTTATCCTAAATTAAATACTCTGCAGCATTTTTCTTCAAGAGCCTTCTTTAAAACTTCCGGAAACGCTCATACCGCTCCGCGGCAATGGCTTCGCCGTCCATGCCCTGATAACGCTTCAGAAATTCCCTGATCTGCTCCTTGATATAGCCGGCAATAGCCGGCGCGGTATTTTCGTCTGCACCGCCAAACTCAGGGATGATCTTCTCCGCCACGTGCAGCTCCTTTAAATCCTGAGCCGTGATGTGCATCACCTCGCTGGCCTCCTTAGCCTTGGAGGAATCCTTCCAGAGAATGGATGCAAAACCCTCCGGCGAAAGAATAGAATAGGTAGCGTTCTCCAGCATCCAAACCTCATTCCCCACTGCCGTGGCAAGAGCGCCGCCGCTGCCGCCCTCTCCGATAAAGACGCAAAGCACGGGCACCTTTAAAGCAGACATTTCGCACAGGTTCCTTGCAATTGCCTCTCCCTGCCCTCTTTCCTCCGCTTCAATACCGCAGAAAGCTCCCGCCGTATTGATAAAGCTGACGATGGGACGGTTGAACTTTTCCGCCTGCTTCATAAGGCGAAGGGCTTTACGGTATCCCTCCGGCATAGGCATGCCGAAGTTTCTTTCCTGGCACTCCTTCATATTTTTCCCTTTATGCTCAGCAATAACCGTCACCGGCTGGCCGTCCAGAAAGGCAATGCCGCCCACAATGGCCGGATCATCCCTATAGCTTCTGTCTCCATGAGCTTCCACAAAATAGTCAAAAATATGCTCCATGTAATCAAGCGCCTGAGGACGCTCCACCTTACGGGCCGCCTTTACCTTCTCCCATGCCCCCTTAGGACGCACCTTCCATTCCTGCTCCTTTAAAATCTCGCTTAAGACAAAGCGGGATTCCTTTCCGGAGGTAAAATTTGCATAATCCCCTTCTTTACACTGATGAGACTTCACCAGGAAATAAATGGTCTTTTTCAGATTCTCGCGCTTCACAATGCCGTCAATAATGCCGTGGGATTCCAGAAATTCTGCTGTCTGAAAGCCCTCCGGCAGCTCCTGTCCGATGGTCTGCTTGATGACCCTGGGCCCCGCAAAGCCGATCAATGCTCCCGGCTCCGCCATAATCACATCTCCCAGCATGGCAAAGCTTGCCGTCACCCCGCCCGTGGTAGGATCCGTAAGTACCGTACAGTAAAGCTGCCCTGCCTCGCCCAGCTTTTTGACAGCAGCAGCCGTCTTCGCCATCTGCATAAGGGAAATAATCCCCTCCTGCATCCTGGCGCCGCCGGAACAGCAGAAAAGAAACACCGGCAGCTTCTCCTTTGCTGCATACTCGATGGCAGCGGTAATCTTTTCTCCCACAACGTGTCCCATGCTTGCCATAAGAAAGCGAGCGTCGCAGATACCCAGCATAATATCTTCCCCGAAGACCTTACAGCGCCCTACGGTCACAGCCTCGTCCAGACCGGTCTTTTCCCTTGCCTCTGCCAGCTTATCCTCGTATCCTTCATAGGCCAGAGGATTGCGAACCGGAAAATCCGTAAACATGGGCTCAAAGGTATGCGGATCGGCAACCATGCGTATCCTGTTATGTATTTTAACTCTGAAATAGCCGCCGCATTCATAACAGATATACTTTCTCTTCACGACCCGCTCTCTGTCCACACTTTTTCCGCACTTGGGGCACCGAATCATGACCGTCTCCTTTACGGTCTCCGGCTTTTCCTGTGATTCTGTCATTTCTACGGAAGCTGCCCCTTCCGGTCCCTTTTCTCCGCCTTCGCCTGAAGCCGCGTCCACCTCCGGTCCATTCATACGACTCAGTTTCCTTGCAAAAAAATCCGCTCTCTTCTGCTTCAGAATCCAATTCATAAACCTCATCTCCTTACCCAATGGCAAAGGTCAGTTCCCCGCAGGCAGCAAGCTTGCCGTCCACAACAGCCTCAGCCTTCCCCACGCCTATAGGACCCTTTACCTTAATGATCTCCATCGTAAGCGTCAAAACATCCCCCGGCACAACCTTTTGCTTAAACTTTGCTTTGTCAATGCCTGCGAAATACGCAGTGTGCCCTTTCCATTTGGGCTCCGACAAAATTGCCACCGCTCCCACCTGTGCCAGGGCTTCTATGATCAGCACTCCCGGCATCACCGGATTCCCGGGAAAATGCCCCTGAAAAAACGGCTCGTTCATGCTGACGCACTTCTTTCCTACCGCCCGGACGCCGGGTTCCAACTCCTCTATGGTATCTATCAGCAGAAAAGGATAGCGGTGAGGAATGATCTCCATGATCTCTTTTGCAGTATATAATGACATTTTTTATCGTCCTTTCATGCTTTTCCAAACAATCAACGAAGAACGCTGATTTTGCGTTCTTCCTGCGTGAAGCTATAGAATTCTCAAGTCTGCGTACTTTGCAGACTTAAGAATTCTCTTCACGCTTTGCCGATCAAAATACTGGTATTGTGCCCGCCGAAGCCCAGAGAATTACTAAGAGCATAAGGCACCTCTTCCCGATAGCTTTCCCTGCAGTAATTTAAATCCATTTCTTCTTCCGTTTCCCGCAGTCCCACGGTCCTGTGGATAAAGCCCTCTTCCAGCTCCTTCACGCAGGCGATGAATTCCACGGCTCCCGCCGCCCCAAGTAAATGTCCGATCATGGACTTAGTGGAATTTATCTTTAAATTCTTCGCATGCTCTCCGAAGGCCAGCTTGATGGCCCTGGTCTCAAAAAGGTCGTTATGATGGGTAGCGGTACCATGCGCATTGATATAGGTAAGCTTCTCCGGAGCCAGGCCGCCGTCTGCAAGTGCGTTCAGCATGGCCTTTGCTGCGCCTGCTCCGTCCTCCGCGGGAGACGTGATATGATAAGCGTCCGATGTGCAGCCATATCCCAGCACCTCCCCGTAGATATGTGCGCCGCGGGCCCTTGCATGCTCCAGCTCTTCCAGAACCACTACGCCTGCACCCTCACCCATGACAAAGCCGCTTCTGTCCTTGTCAAAGGGAATGGAGCATCTCTCCGGGTCCGTGCTGTCCGAAAGAGCGGTAAGCGCCGTAAAGCCTGCAATGCCCACGGGGGTAACGGCTCCTTCAGTCCCCCCTGCTACCATTACGTCGGCATCTCCGTACTGAATGGCACGAAACGCCTCACCAATGGAGTTGGTTCCCGTAGCACATGCCGTCACAACATTCAGGCTCTTGCCCTTCAAACCAAACATGATGCTCACATTTCCTGCAGCCATGTTGGAAATCATCAAAGGCACAAACAAAGGCCCTACTCTGGATGGTCCCTTCTCCAAAAGCCTGCCATATTCCCGCTCAATGGCCTGAAGGCTTCCGGTGCCGCTGCCGATGGAACAGCCCACCATCCAGGGATCTTCCTTCTCCATGTCAAGCCCTGCGTCCCGGATCGCTTCCCCTGCCGCTGCCACGGCGTACTGGCAAAACAGCTCCATACGGCGCGCGGCTTTTTTATCCATATACTTTTCAGGATCAAACTCCTTCACCTCGGCTGCCATTTTGCATTTATAATTTGTCGCATCAAATTTAGTGATCGGCGCAAACCCGATTTTTTCCTGCTTTACGCTCTCCCAAAACGCTTCCACACTGTTTCCGATGGGTGTCACGGCTCCCATGCCCGTCACCACTACTCTTCTCATGCTATCGGTTTTCCTTTCTCCTATATCGCTTTCATCCAACAATTCACATTTGTGTATTTTTTCACGGCCAGGCATCCGCTTTATATGGCCATGCCGCCATCCACGCAGATCACCTGCCCGGTGATGTAGTTTGCACCGTTCCCTGCAAGAAATCCCACCGTTTCCGCAATTTCTTCCGGCAGACCCATTCTCCCCATGGGAATCATTCCGATGGCAGCCTCCCTTGTCTTTTCCGGCATGGCTTTCGTCATCTCCGTATCAACAAAACCGGGAGCCACCGCATTAACGCACACCCCTCTGCCTGCGAGCTCTCTGGCAATGCTCTTCGTCAGACCGATCAAACCTGCCTTGGATGCGGAATAATTGGCCTGCCCTGCATTCCCCAAGACTCCTGAAACAGAAGAAATATTAATAATCTTTCCGCTCCGCTGCTTTAAGAAGAAACGGGAAAGGTGCCGGATGGTGTTGAAGGCTCCCTTCAAATTCGTGTTCAGCACGCTGTCGTACTCTTCCTCCGACATGCGCATAATCAGATTATCCCGGGCAATGCCCGCATTATTCACCAGAATATCCACCCTTTTGTATTTCCCGATGATTTCCTCCACCATCTTACCGCAGGCCTGATAATCCGCCACGTTGCAGCAGACCGTTTCCGCGCTTCCGCCCAGGGCCGTTATCTGCTCCGCAGTCTCACGGGCCCGGTCCGCCGAACCGTTATAATTCACCAGCACCGTCGCGCCCATTTCTCCCAGCTTTAACGCGATAGCCCTTCCGATCCCCCTGCCGGCCCCGGTGACCAGCGCCACCTTCCCGCTCAATTCCTTTTCCGCCGTCTCCATATTTCCTCCCGTTTCTTAAGAATCTGCAAGGTAGATTCTTTTTCAGCCTTCCTTAAAGCCTGTTTAAATCCTCCACTGTGGCCACGTTTTTCATGGTTACATCACTGTTGATCTTTCGCACAAACCCGCTTAAGGTCTTGCCCGGTCCGATCTCTATAAAGGTGTCCACGCCGGATTCAATCATGCGTTCCACACACTCTCTCCACCTT
This sequence comes from uncultured Acetatifactor sp., assembly GCA_964486095.1. Classification (GTDB taxonomy): domain Bacteria; phylum Bacillota; class Clostridia; order Lachnospirales; family Lachnospiraceae; genus Acetatifactor. Next base: position 12,502 of record CAZAMX010000028.1, read on the forward strand.
ACGGTTCCGGATACCTGTCTGGCCAGAAGCTCCCTCACTTTTTCCCCGTCCGTCACCGGAACTGCCTCCACATTACATAAGTAAGGGATCTTCGGATCATGTACCGCTGCCTGCTCCAGTTCCGCCGCCAGCTTTTCTCCCGCTCCCGCCAGAAGCGCGGAATGAAAGGGACCGCTGACCTTTAAGGGCACGCACCGCCTGGCTCCCGCCGCCTGCAGCTTTTCCGCTGCCGCCTGCACCGCCTTCTCTTCCCCGGTAATAACGATCTGTCCGGGACAGTTATCATTAGCAATGGAAACAATCCCTAAAGTCTCTTCACAGATCCTGCCGATCACCTCTGCGTCCAGACCCAGCACCGCCGTCATGGCGCCGCCTTTCGGATAAGCCTCCTGCATGTAAATGCCTCTGCTGCGGATCAGCCGGAACAAATCTTTTAGGTCCATGACCTCTGCCGCCGCCAGAGCCCCATATTCTCCCAGGCTTAAGCCCGCACAGCAGTCCGCCTTTACGCCTTTTTCTTCCAATACCTTTAAGATAGCCACCTCCGTAGTCAGCATGGCAATCTGAGTGTACTCTGTAATATTCAGGCGCTCGTTCTCCGTAAAGCATAACCCGGCCACATCCAGCCCCGTTGCTTCTTCTGCCAGCTCGTACACCGCCCTGGCAGTCTCGAAGGTATCATAAAAGTCTTTTCCCATGCCGGGATACTGTGCTCCCTGACCGGGAAAGACAAATGCCGTCTTACTCATGGCTGTACCCCTTCCCCAACAGTTTTTCCGCCTGCTCCATGATCTCATCAATCATTTCCTTACAGGTCTGCTCTTTGTTTATCATCCCGGCAATTTGACCAGCCATGACGGTCCCGTTTGTCACGTCGCCCTCCATGACTGCCCTGCGGAGTGCCCCCAGGCCCAGCTTTTCCAGCTCTTCAAAGCCGGCGCCTTCCTTTTCCAGTCGCAGATATTCCCTGGTCATATGATTCCGCAGGGAACGGACAGGATGACCCGTACTCATACCGGTGACCTCGGAGTCAATGTCTTTCGCCTTAATCAGCTTTTCCTTATAGTTGGAATGTACGATGGATTCCCTGGCCACCACAAACCGGGTACCCATCTGCACAGCCTCCGCCCCCAGCATCATTGCCGCTGCAAAGCCGCGCCCGTCTCCGATTCCTCCGGCCGCAATCACAGGTATACCGACTGCGTCCACCACCTGAGGCACCAGGGCCATAGTAGTCAGGGAACCGATGTGACCGCCGCTTTCCATGCCTTCTGCCACTACCGCATCGGCGCCGGCACGCTCCATCATCTTTGCCATGGCGGAGCTGGCCACCACAGGAATCACCCGAATTCCCGCTTCCTTCCACATTGCCATATATTTCGCCGGATTCCCTGCGCCGGTGGTCACCACTTTAACGCCTTCCTCCACAATCACTCTGGCAATTTCATCTGCCTCCGGATTCATCAGCATCACGTTCACGCCGAAGGGCTTATCCGTCTTTTCCTTCCCCTTCCGAATCTCTTCCCGGACAAAGGCTGCCGGCGCGCCACCCGCGCCGATCAGCCCTAAGCCTCCTGCCTCGGAGACTGCCGACGCCAGACTATGCTCCGCCACCCAGGCCATACCGCCCTGAATAATGGGATACTGAATCCCCAGAAGCTTTGTGATCCTCGTCTCCATTATGCAACACCCTTATCGCTCAAGTAGTTTAATACATCTCCTACAGTAACCAGCTTTTCCAGATCCTCGGAAGGAATCTCAATATCAAATTCCTCTTCAAGAGCCATAACCAGCTCAAACAGGTCCAGGGAGTCTGCATTCAGATCATCCTTGAAGCTGGTATTCTCCGTGATTTCCGCTCCGTCCGCATTCAGCTTTTCTTCGATTACTTCTTTCACCTTGTCAAACATGTTTTTCTCCTTTTTCTGCTTTAATTTTTTAATTATTTTTTCTTCTCATAGTTTTTTATACTATGTTTAATAGTTTGGCAGTCTGTTTGTTTGACTATCAAGTTATTTGACTCTCAAACTATTTATTAAGATAATACTACCGGACTTCCGCCTTGTCAATAAAATCTTCTGCAGAGTAAAATAAAATTTCCGTTACTCTTGACAAATGACTCAAATATG
>CAZAMX010000029.1:0-14235 GCA_964486095.1 uncultured Acetatifactor sp.
TTGAATATACGAAAAGTCTTACTTCCTGAATTATCATTTATATGGCATACATCGCAAAACTTCACTAAATCCTTTATCAGTTCAAGCGCCTTGTCATACCGCTGGATTATTTTTTCCTCCGGTACATCATGACCACCTGATTCCACCCTTGATTTCACCCGCCAGACATTAATCATTGGGTCAGCAGTGAGAACGTAATAACAACGTATGAAATATCCTTTCTTTTTTGCTTTTTTAAGCAGTTTTATATTCCGCTGCGTTGACAACACTGTCTCAAAACAAAATTCACTTGACCGCTCAATATGCTCTTCTCGCTGTTTTTCCGCTAATTGCGCCGCTTCCAGATCTGAGCATTTTATATTCTTTTTAATCTCATCAGCATTAATATAATCCATTGGGGGGGTTAGCAATTCCGTTATCGTGCTTTTACCGGAGCCATCGGACCTGCAAATACTACAACTTCAGGCTTCTTTTGCTGCACGCTCACTATACCGCCCCCTTCTCATTCTCCTTCCCACCTCTACTCTGGATCCATCACTATTTTCCTTATATATAATCTGTGTTTTTCTATCATATGTGACTATTGGTATATCCAACGCTTTCTTCTTCTCCAGTTCAATCCTCACTGCTTCATTTACGCGCTTTACTACCAGTTCATCAGAAATATATTCTTCTCTCTTCATACTCTACCTCCCGCGTATTATATTTATTATTTTCCTGTCACACATCGAATCTTTATTATATTGTACCACATATCTAAAAATTCTACTATTCCCTAACTGCAAAATCGCACAAGAATAAATTTGACATAATAGCAGAAGCTAAAAACCGGAATCACACTGGAAGCATATCTTTCTTTCACGATACGCCCCCTGCGGATTCCGGCAAGTTTTCCATTGTACGTCTTATCTTATTTTCCCTGGATTTCCTGCAGTTCTACACATGTTTTCCTGCCGATACCACGGTACAGCTTCTCTGTACCGTACAACTTCCCTGTACCGCACAATTTCCTCATGCCGTGATAATATACCAGCAGGACGAAGATTGCCGCAAGCGCAAGGCATTTCCTGACCCTTCCGCCCCGCTTTGCCCAGCCGACGAGCCGGGAAACAAACTCTTTCTTGGTTTCCTCCGTCATGCCCCTCTTTCGGTCCGTAAAATACAGGAGCAGATAAGCAAAGCCGGCAATCATGGCAAGCGTGGCATATAATTCTAACGGGGCAGCATCCCCGGTTTTCGGCTCACTGTCCTTTTGGTTCGGGCCGTTGTTGTTATTGTTGCTGTCGTTGTTGGTACTGCCGTTGTTATTACCGTTGCTATCGCCGCCGTTTCCGTTATTACCGCTGTTCCCGCCGCTGCCGGTGCCGCCTGTTCCGGAATTGTCTCCGCCGCCCGGGTTATCTCCCGTTCCCGGATTGTCTCCGCCGCCGGGGGTATCTCCCGTTCCCGGATTGTCTTCGCCGCCAGGGGTATCTCCTGTTCCCGGATTATCCCCTGTTCCGGGGTTGTCTCCTGTTCCAGGGTTGTCTCCTGTTCCCGGATTGTCGTCCTCCTTTGGTGTGTCCTGATATGCCACGGCATAGGTGGAGAAACGATCCGTCTCTATGGTAATGGTTTCGGCCTTATCATCCATGTCCGGCAAAAGCTCCGCCTTGCCGTCATGTACCCGTACGACTGTAAATGTCCTTGTCTTACTGTCATCTCCATTCTTCAGGTTATCCGGCACGGTAATGGTAATGGCAAGCTTGCCCGGAGTCTTGGAAACGGGCTGCTGCATACCCCCCCCAATCATCTTATACAGGCTGATGTCCAGATACTGTCCAAGTCTATAGCCCTGCGTATCTGCCCCGCCAAAATCGCCTCCCGAAACGGCACCCTTCAGCACTCCCTCCACAAGGGCCTTGTCCGCTTCACTGACTTGAGCCGACGCATCCTTTACCTCAAGAACGATCTTAATCTCAGTCCCGCCTGCCAGCAGCTGCTTCTCTTTCTCCGTCAGGAGTACATCCGCCAGTCCGCCTTCCGGTGCGGAAATTGTGGTTTCCGGAGCATTTGTTCCCTGCTCGACTTCCGGCTTAACGGTTCCGCTTCCCGGCTCCGTTCCCGTTGCCGGCACTATCTCATACCCGCATACCGTACAGGTCTGGGGTGTAGTTTCCGTTGCCGGCGCTCCCGGCGTGTGTGGCTGAACGTCGTCATGTTCATTGCAGTTTCGGCATATATGGGCGTGTCCTTCTGCTGTCTGATAGCCCCATGTGGTCATATCGTAGCTGTGTCCTGTCTTGGGAATTACCACACTGTCCTTATCTTCGATTTCCTGCGTCCCTGCCGCGTCCCAAAACCACTTCCCGCAGCCGTCGTCACCGCTGCAGGTATAATATGCTTCATTTCCGTCCTCTGTGCAGGCGGCGGGCTTCGCGGGCGTCAGGATCAGCTCATGGGTTTCTGCAGGCGGGGTAACCTCCTCAATATATTCCGCCCAGGCGCCCCACCCCTTATCCGTTGCGTTCTTATACGTTTCCGCCTTACCTTCCGGGACGAGGATGCCCTTTGTGTTATCCTTGACAAATTTACAGCTCCTGAAAACATTGCTCTCAAGCGCCGGCGGCGTTTCGCTTTTCATGATAACCTTGGTCAGGCTACCGCAACCGTCAAATGCTCTTTCCTTAATGCACTTTACACTGTCCGCTATCGTTATCTCTGCCAGGTTATCACAATCATTAAACTCGAGGTAATCGATGCTCGTTACACCGTCTTGTATTTCTGCATTTACTACGTTGTCAAACCAAAAACCCCCATAATTTTTCCAGCCCGTCACCCCGGTATCCGATGTGATGGTCAGTTTGCCGTCCTTGTCAAGGGTCCAGCCCTCGCCGGAAGCAAGATTGGTATCTGTCGGGGTATCCTCCGCAATATAAGCCGCCCAGGCGTCCCACCCTGCCGCGTTCTTATATGTTTCCGCCTTGCCTTCCGGGACATGGATACCCTTTTTGTTTTCCTCGACAAATCCACAGCCCGCAAAAACAGATGTTCCAAGCGCCGGCGGCGTCTCTCCCAGCAGCGTCACCTCTGTCAGCCCGTCGCAGCCATTAAAAGAATCATCCTCTATGCTTGTCACGCTCTCCGGTATCGTTATGCTGGTCAGTAAGTAACAGCCCTTAAGCGCATCTTCTTTTATACTGCTTACGCCGCTTTTGATTTCCACGCTCATTACCTGACCTGGATCCCTCCCGGAAGACGATACCCAGTCGTCCATGCCCGCATCCGACTCAATGGTCAGCTTGCGGTTCTGGTCAAAGGTCCAGCCCTTGTCTTGATCCTGGATCCATGAGGCGTAAAAATCGGTTGCCCCGTTTATCTGCTCCTGGCCGGCAAGGAAACCATTCACAAATGCCTTTTTCCCCTCGGAATTTTCCCAATGTGAAAAAGTATAACCGCTTTTTTCAGGCGAAGCCTGGGGCTTATCAAAGACCCAGCCATTCCCCACATAAAAAAGATCCAAAACCTTTTCACCATCCTTCAGCCGCACCGGCCATACATCAATGGGCCCCCAGTTTATTTCCCCGCCGGGGCTGATCGGATCGGATACAAGCATGTAGTGTCCTCCATACGTTAAACTAAAATCCCCTTCCCCTGTAACATTCAGGCCGAAGGTAATCTTCACCACTGCGTACTCCTGCAATGTCTCTACAGCATCAGGTGTAATGCTCTTTACCTGGATGCTGTCATCGCAACTTGCTTGATAGCTAAACTTGCCGGGAACGTACCCACGTACATGCAGGGTTACCTTCAGCGTGGTGTTCGTCGTCTGCTCCTCCCCTGCCCTCATCACACCCTGCGGCGCTGCCATCGCCTCCGGCTGTGCATCATTGCCAGGGACGGTTTCCGGCCCTGCTTCCTCCGGGATGGCGCCCGGCGCCTCCGGCCCTGTCCCGGCATCCGGCGTCTGCTCACCGGGGTTTGTTTCTTCCGTCAGCTCCGCATCGTTCCCGCTGACGCTCCCCGACAGGTCACTCCCCTGGGGATCATCCGCATTTCCCGGAAAATCCCCGTTCTCCCCTGCCAGCACGGTCATCGGCGCCGCATTCGCCACCATGCCCGTAACCAGCACCGCCGAAAGCAGCACCGCAAGCATCCTCTGAAATAAAGCGCCCCTGCCCTTTTTCATCATTTGATAACCTCCGTTTTTTAATTTTCACACTTTTTTAATTTTCACACTTTCCGGACATGCCGGCGCAGCCGGCACAAACAATCAATGAACCCATGCCGCCAAAAAGGTGCGAAGCCCACCTCTTTGGGTGCAAACAAACGATATATTTAATACATTGTAACACGTTTTCCGTCATTTGTCCGTGTTAATTTTGTTAAAAATCACGTTAATTTTGCTTATTTCCAGCTTTCCCTTTACTCCGCCACCAGCTCTCTAACCTGCACCTTGCGGATCCTTCCGGACACCAGGAAAGAAAACACCAGGAACGCCGCCCCCATATAAACCACGGGCACAATCACCGTCAACGCCGTAAAGTCACAGAATACTCTGGAAATGCCGATGATTCGGAACGCGGCCGTGAGAACGGGCTTTGATGCAAACGCGCTCAAAACAACACCCATAACCGCGCCAGTAACAGCTGTTATCATAAACCGCAGGGCAAAGCCGAAACGCAGCCGATTTGCAGTAAAGCCCATGGCCTTGTAAATACCGATGTCAGTGCGCTCTCTGACAAATGCTTTCGACACCACCATTCTCACCGCCACAAATGCGAAGATTGTCGAAAAGATGTAGATAAACGCCTGCATTGCCCTCACGATGGCAGTGTATGCAATGCTGCCTGCATCATCTACGCTTTCATTGATCACAATCTGCAGGATGTCGCCCAGCTTTTCATCCAGCTCCCCCTTGACCTCACTCAACACAGACGGATCGTTGAACATATAGCCCAGCTCCAGATTCCTGTGGGGAACTCCCAGCCAATCCGCGCTTTCAAAGCTCATTCCCAATACCATGCCGGCATCATTGGACTTCTGGAAATAGCCGACGATGATAAATTCTTTTTCCTTTTCCCCGTATGCCAGCCGCATTTTGTCGCCGATTTTTAAATCGTAAGCCTCTGCCGCAATCTCGGTAATCAGTATTTCGTTGTCGTAAATCGGCGCTCTGCCCTTTAAAATGTTATCCATCCCTTCCGGATACTTGTAAATTTCACAATAAATACTGTCTCCGTCGTAGAACAGCATGACGTTGTTGCAATACTGTTTATTGTAGGTACCCCCGCATTGATCGACGATTCTTTCCGCCTCGTTCATGGCCGCCTCCGTCTCTTCCACAGACCATATCTTACCCTGACCGGGGCCCACCTCCAAGTCCGGTAGATCCAAGCCCATTGCGTGCTGAGCAGTTTTCGAGGACAGGATATTTCCAATCAGGTTGACGGTAATCATGAAAAATGTGAGGATCCCGACGATGAGAAGCACTCCCGCATACCGCCCAAGGCCCGATGTGATCTGCCTGAAGGCAAGGCTTGCCGAAAGCGCTTGGGGATCAACGGGAACCTGGATGCGGCTGTGGAAGTAAATCTCCCTCCTGCCGCCGGAAATTGCCCGGACGGGGGATATTTTTGCCGCTCTGCGGGTTCTTAGAAAAATCAGCACTGCACAGATCACCACGAGCGTCAGCATCAGCAGCCCCGCCTTCAGAAGGGAAATGTTTCGCTCCGGCAAAATCCCCGTACTGAACATACAGAGCCGGCCGACGGCTCTTTCAATCGGCAGCGACACCACACAGCCGATCAGAATTCCCAGCGCCTGGGCCAGCAGATACCGCAGGATGAAAAGCATCCTTATTTTCCCGCTGTCAAAGCCCTGGGCCTTGAGAATGCCGATGGTAACATAATCCGTTTCGATCTCCGCACCGATACTGTGGCTCATAACCACAAGTACCACCACAAACAGAAACACCGCAAAGACAAGTGCCATATTGATAAGCACGTCCGGAAGTATCACCGTAAATTTATATGCCTGATCACCGGTTATGCTGTTACGCACCACATAGCCCGTCTTCTCCTTCAGCTCCAGGGTCAGCTTCCGGGCCAGCTTTGTCGAAGATTCCCTGTAGTCTCCGGATCCGCTGATGCAGACCATAATGTAATCATAAGTCTTTTCCGGAGTTGTAAACGCCTTGCTCTCCCGGCTGATCCTGTCAAAATCGTTTTGGCTGATAAAAAGCACGTTTCCGGCAAAGGACGATGCCCCTCCCATAGGCTCTTCCACAAAGCCCTTCAGCGTAAAGTTATAAGCCTTTTCTCCGAACTTAACAATAAATTGATCGCCAATCTCACACTGATAAAGAGATTTACGTCCCAGCGTAAGATAGATCTCGCCGTCCCCTATTGTCCTGGAACCGTTTTCCAGGCTGCTTAAATCATCATGATAAAATTTCAAACCCCTCCGCAGTGTCTGCAGGTTATCGCCACAATAGCTATACACCCCTTCATTTTCTATGAAATCGGGGTGAAGGTAACTATAATATTCCACATTCTCCACAAGCTCAGAGCCTTCGAGCGCCAAGCGCACCTCTTCCGGCAGCGTAGACGCAGGGAAAAAGAACCTCATATCACAGACGGCTTCCCTCTGCAAGGCCGCTTTTACGGCGTTCCGGTAATTGTCCTGCACGGAAATCAGCGAAGTAAGCACCGCCGAAATAATTGTCATCAGAAAAACAATGCTGATAAAGGTATCTTTTTTCTTCTTAATATTAGCCTTTAATAATGTCAGAATTTCCATAGCCCACCTCACCATTCCAGCGAGGTAAGCCATGCGTTTACCTGCGCTTCTCTTGACTTCTCGTCCTCGGAGTGATACGGCGGCAGGGTCAGCTCCCCGATGATCTTACCGTCCGAAAGGTATAAAATTCTGCCTGCCCGCAGAGCCGCCCGTATATCATGAGTTACCATCAGTATGCTCTGCCCCTCCCGGTTGAGCCCGGTGAGCAGATCCAGGACATCCGTGGTGTTCTTACGGTTGAGCGCGCCTGTGGGTTCATCCGCAAAAAGGATCTTCGGCAGGTTGATCACCGCTCTTGCCACGGCACAGCGCTGCTGCTCGCCGCCGGAAACCTGTGCAGGCAGATGCTCCCTTACATGGGATACCGACATCTGCTCCAGAAGCCTTTCGGCACGTTTTTTCACCTCGGCGGCGGGCCTAACCTTTTTTAAATACCCCGGCACCGCCACATTTTCAAATAATGTGAGGTTGCCCACAAGGTGCATCTGCTGGAAAATAAAACCGAAATCCGTATAGCGGAGCCTGGCAAGCTCCTTTTCCTTCATTTTCACAATATCCCTGCCGTTGTAAATCACCTCCCCCGCGGTGGCTCTGTCCATACCGCTTAGGGCGTACAGCAGCGTGGACTTTCCCGAACCGCTGGCTCCCATAACCACGGTAAAGTCGCCCTCATACAGCTCCAGGTCAACATGCTGCAAAACATGAACCTGATTTCCGCCCAGCGCGAAGCTCTTGCACAATCCTTTTGCCGATAAACAAATGTTCTTCATCTTAGCCTCCTATGTTTGCCGCAGCTTTGCTGCGAACCTTAAAACTCTTCTTCAAACTACCACAGAAGATATTAAGGAGTCCTTAAGAGCATCCCTCTTTCTGAAATTTTTATTGACAATTAACGGCTTAGAATATATATTGTTAATAATCAATCCGTAGATCGTCAGGACAATCTTTCCATCAATTTCAGGGACCTTCCAGCAATACAGCTAAATACGAAAATACAAAAGAAAAACCAAATTATGAAAGTCGGAAAACATAGGACAAGCCCACGAGGACATTACTGCACCCTGAAAATGTAATGTGCTTGCCAGGGGAGCCAATGGGGCGATTATGTCAGCTGCCGGACACTCATGGAAGGGAGCTGGTGCCAATGGTTACATATGATGAATTGTTCACATTTGTAATTATGCTTTGCGCTGTAATAACTCTTGTTATTTACATTAAACGCAAAAAGTAGCGCCCCCGCTCTGGTAAAGTAAGGCGCTGCTTTTTGCACTAAACTTGCCGGCGGCTAGGTGTTTTCTAGCCATTGGCTCTCTTGTTAAGCACATTATATACAATATGCAGTCACAATGTCAACCGAAAAAATCCTTCATTCTCTTCCTTACTCGGTAATCGGCAGAGCCACCTTCACTTCAAGCCCGGGTGTATGGTTTTGCAGGGCGACGCTGCCACCGTTTTTTTCTGCTATATACTTCACAATATACAGCCCAAGCCCCGATCCCGGCTCGTCTCCGCAGTTATTTCCGCGGTAAAATTTATCAAAGATAAAAGGCATGTTTTCATCAGGGATTCCACTGCCATAGTCCCTGAAATGAAGCACAATATTCCCTTCTTCCCGGGTAAAATACACTTCTATGTTTGTCTTTGCATATTTTCTGGCATTGTTAATAATATTCTCATACAACTGCTTCAGCCTGTTTTCATCGGCATTTACAAAGACCGTATCCTCGAGCCTGCGGAAAAGCACATCCTCCCGCTCGGCAGATATTTCACTCATTACACCTGCCGTAAACGCACCTATTTCAATTTTCTCAGGGATAATCTTCAGCTTGTCCAGATCAGAGATGGAATGAAGAAACAAATCATTTGTAAGGCGCGATACCTCGTCACATTTTTTCAGGATTACGCTCAGGTAACGCTCGCGCTTTTCATAAGAGCTGTCCAAGTTCGCGGACAGCCCCTCTGCGTAGGCTCTGATTGATGCTATGGGCGTCTTGATGTCGTGGGAAAGGGTAGCGATCACGGTTTTATTGTTTTCCACCGCCTCCCGTTCACTGGCCCGGGACTTTTTTATTTCGTTTCGCATGCTGTCGAAAGCCCAGGTAAATTCACCGAAATAATCAGAACGCTGAAATTTCAGCGGAACATCGAAATCTCCTCCGGATATTTTCTCCGCGAAGCCCTTCAGCTTATCAAAGGGACGCAGCATTGCAAAATAAATATAGCCAAATGCCGTTATAAAAAGCAGTACACTTACGCCGCAAGTGATGGGAATTGCCAGGGCGGCACCCTGTACACTCTGCCGTTTTCCTGCCTGGCGTATTGTTTCCTGCAGAAGTGCAGTTTTTTCGCCTGCGGCGGCGTAATTTCCGCTATCGCTAAGCCTGCTGATTTCGTTTAACGCCACAATATACTCCGACCTCTCATCGGAGGGATCCTGCTGCTTTAAGGAAAAATAAAATCCCCCTGAAATCACAATCACTGCCAGCGCAAAAAGAACCGTAATTCCTATCAGTCTGCTTTTCATTCCCGTACCCTTTCTAAAGATCCTGTTCCTCTTTCCGCACAGGAATACAATGGGTCACCCATCTCCAGCATATATCCGACCTTAAAAACCGTCTTGATATACTTAGGGCGGGCAGGATCATCCTCCAGCTTTTCACGCAGCCAACGTATATGCACCGTAAGCGTGGACGGCTCCACCAGCGAAAGTGCACCCCATACCTCGCTTAACAGCCTGTCCTTTTCAAGAGCAGTATTCCGGTGCTCACACAAAAAGCTCAACAGATCAAATTCCCGCAGAGACAGCGAGACTGCCCGACCACCCTTGGTCACAGTGCGCGCAGTGATATTCACGCTCACATCCCCGAAGCTTACGATTTTCTCTTCCTCCGAAAAACCGTAAGCCCGGCGAATCAGCGCGTTTACCCGCGCCAAAAGCTCCTTCATGGAATAGGGCTTGGGCAGATAGTCATCTCCGCCTATATCAAAGCCCGTAATGCGGTCGTTTTCGCTGGTTCTCGCACTGGCAAAGATCACGGGAACACTGGACACCCTCCTGAGTTCTCTGCAAATCTCAAAGCCTGTAGTCTCAGGAAGATTTATATCCAGCAGCACCAAATGATATTTACTCTCAGCAAGCATGTCAAAAGCTTTCCCGGCTGTTTCCGCACGGTTCACCCGGTAACCGTAATCTTCCAGCATTTCGCTTATAATATAAGAAAGGTCTTCATCATCATCCACAATTAATATTTTTTTCATACTTCCCTCTGCAGCCCGCGCATCTTCCGGTACCCTGCTCCGTCGATACCTGCCGGGCTGTCAGATCAAAGGGACTGGTCAGCATACAGACAGCCTGAGCGGCAATTCCTTCCCCCGCTCCCGTAAAGCCAAGACCTTCTTCCGTTGTCGCCTTGACGCTGACACAGCTTATATCCATCTCCAAAGCTTTTGCAATATTTTCCCGCATGGTATCAATAAAGGGACGCATCTTTGGTGCCTGGGCAATAATAGTGGCATCGATATTTTCCACCAGAAAACCGCCTTCTTCCAGCAGCTCCCCCACCTTCTTCAACAATGTCATTGATGATATTCCCTTGTATTGCGGATTACTGTCCGGGAAATGCTTCCCGATGTCTCCCAATGCTGCTGCCCCCAAAAGTGCATCCATGACGGCATGCAGAAGAACATCCGCATCGGAATGTCCCAAAAGCCCCTTTTCATAAGGGATGGCAACGCCCCCCACGATCAATTCACGCCCTTCCGCCAGCCTGTGTACGTCATATCCTGTTCCGATTCTCAACCTGCCAAAGCCTCCTGCTATGATTCTTTTCTGGTGCTTATTTTCCGGTTACTTACTCTTTCTAATCATTTATATTTGCTTGTTCGTTATTCTTCCTTATTTTTCCTTTTCGGCCTTGCAAAGGCGATACCTCCGTCCCGGTCTTTTCTGCCTTCACTGCGCTGATAACCGCTCTCGCGCTCTCTCCTGCCGCCTCGACTCGGATAGCCGCCCTCGCGCTCTCTCCTGTCGTTCCGACCCGGATGGCCGCCCTCGCGCTCTCTCCTGTCGTTCCGACCCGGATGGCCGTCCTCGCGCTCTCTCCTGCCGCCTCGACCCGGATAACCGCCCTCGCGGTCCCTTCTGTCACCTCGGCCTTGATAACCCCCGTCACGGTCTCGCCTGCCGCTGCGAGATCGAAAACCACCGTCTCTGCTCCGACCGCCGCGTCCGCCGTCTCTTTGTCCGGATTTATCAGCCTCTATCTCCTGGCCCTTATCTCCGATCTGCAGCTTCAGCATCACTGCCGCCAGATCCAGGGCGTCACACTCCTTCTCATCCATCTTCAGGCGCAGATAACTCTTCATCAGCTCCATATCCTCATGTTCATGAAGTATCCACGCCCTGTTCAGGTACTTATCCGCCTTAGCCTTCAGCACCTTGGAGGCTCCCGGCAGCTTTTTCTCTTCAATGGTAGTATGGCAAATACGCTCTATCTCCCTGATCCGATAAATCTCACTCCCCGAAGCAAAGGTAAAGGAACGGCCCGTCTTGCCTGCACGTCCTGTCCGGCCGATGCGGTGAACATAATATTCAATATCCTGAGGAATATCATAATTGATGACAGCCTCCACGTTATCTACATCAATTCCTCGCGCCGCTACATCCGTGGCAATCAGTACGTTGGTGCTGCCCGCCCGGAATCTGCGCATAACCGTATCCCTCTGATGCTGAGACATGTCGCCATGAAGCCCGTCCGCCTTAAACCCGGCCTTGCTGATAATCTCCGCAAGTTCATCCACCTTCATCTTGGTATTGCAGAAAATCAGGCACAGAGAAGGCTGATAATATTCCAGCAGACGGATACACGCCGCATCCTTGTCCTGTTTCTTCACCCTGTAATATCTCTGGGATACCAGCGGGATTGTCAGCTCCTTTGCCGCCACCTTAATCATTCTGGCGTCCTTCTGGAACTGCCCCGTAATTTCCAGAATCGGCTTCGGCATGGTCGCGGAGAAAAGCGCGGTCTGATGCTCCCCCGGGATCTGGCCCAAAATCAGCTCCATGTCCTCTCGAAATCCCATGTTCAGCATTTCATCCGCTTCATCCAGCACCACCATATTCACATCCTTCAGCTTGACGGTATGCCGGCGCATATGATCCATGACTCGTCCGGGCGTACCAACGATAACCTGCACCCCTTTTAGACCATTGATCTGCTTCCCGATTTCCTGTCCGCCGTAGACAGGCAGTATCTTAATTCCCTGTAAATATTTTGCGATCCTGCGCAGTTCCTCTGCCGCCTGAATCGCCAGCTCTCTGGTGGGACAAAGAATCACGCACTGCAGCTTTCTCAGTTCAGGATCCACCCTTTGCAGCAGGGGAATTCCAAAGGCTGCCGTCTTGCCGGTCCCCGTCTGAGCCTGTCCGATAATATCTTCACCCCTAAGCAGGCTTGGAATCGCCTGCTCCTGTATGGGAGTAAAATGATCAAATCCCATTTCCCGCACAGCTCTTAAGATTCGCTCATCCACCATTTCCTCCCATGTTTCCATAACGTTTAAATCGTCCATTTCCTTTCCTCTCCGCCGCCATAGACGGCTAACCTGCATAATGCCTCAATACCATGTTCATCATCTGTATCTGAAAATAGTCCTTTGCATAACGATTCATAAATTTTTCGCGGACCTGTAAAAAAGGAACTGTTATACGAATACAACAGTTCCCATGTGCCTTCCGCAAGGTGATATTATACATGTAAAAATTGAATTTGGCAAGCCATAATTGCCAAAACGCCGGAAAGCTCCTGCTCCAGCTCTTCCGCCGCGTCCTCCGGGCTCTTATTTTTCTCCAGTTTTCGGCGTACGCCGTGCACTAAAGTTGTATGCGTTCCTTCCTCTTTTCCTTCTTTTTTCCCTTTCTCTTCTCCGGTCCCGATGCCTTCCCGCAAAATATCCTTGGCTTCATAGTCCAGTACCCTGCCTGTCATTACCGTTTCCACCCCTTTCCTCACGTTTTCATATTTCCCCACAAGCGCCAATGCCACCCGCTCGCACATGGAGCGGATCGACTGCCGCTCATATTCCGTCAGCTCTCCCTCGCCCCTTCACTTTTTTCCAAATGCTCGTTTCCTGAGCTACATGCGCGCCATACTCAAACAGACGAATGATGATGCTTCCGTCCCTGTTGCTCTGACATTCGATATTGTACCTCCGACGTTTGTCCGGGCCGATGCTGAAATTCGAATCTGAAATACGTTCCTCTGCATCCGCCAGAAAATGTTCATTCTGATACAGCGTCACGGCCTCTTTCATGTCATACGCCTCCGAAAACATCTCATTCACCAGCGGAATGACCAGTTTCGGACAATCCGTCAGCAGAGTGCGGAACGAATCATCATAGGGTGTTGAGCTTCCCATTGTGCTGCCTCTCTTTCTCTACATATCGTAGTGTGGGGTTGGCAGCCGCAGCGGATACCCGTAAACCTTCTCCCAGTCTTGTGAAACATACATATCCTGCAAAACATGTTTGCCCTGCAAGGTAATCTCCGGCTCTGCCAACATTTAATTGTTATCCTGTGAAAACGCTGGCAATATGCCAAAGATGCAGGTCAAACCTGCTCCCCGCAGAATTCGGGGTATTTTTAAGATACTTCCGTAGATGAATCAGCGGTGCGTCTTGCGCACCGCCGGATATTATAAATTTATTATAGTTTCAGATCAGAAATTTGTCAAAGAAAATTTACAGACAGACGTCATATTAAGTATCCGTTCAGATCTAATGATGGGAATTCTCTTCGCACGCCGCCACGGCATCCTTCATGCTTTTCACATATTTATAGATTTCCGGCCCCGCCTGCTCCCCATACCTGGCGATCAGCTTCACGATAGCGCTGCCCACAATGGCTCCGTCGGACACCGCCGCCAGCTTCTTTGCCTGTTCCGGAGTACTAAGGCCAAAGCCAATGGCACAGGGCACATCAGTCACCCTGCGGATGCTATCCACAATCGCTCCAAGATCCGTGGTGATCTCACTGCGCACCCCGGTGACGCCCAGGGAGGACACCACATAGATAAATCCTTTCGCCTCGGAAGCAATTGCCCGGATCCTGTCCTCCGAGGTTGGCGCAATCATGGAAATCACTGCCACGTTGTGAGCGTTTGCCGGCCCTTCCATCTCCTGCTTTTCCTCATAAGGCATATCGGGAATAATGACGGCAACCACGCCCAGCTGTTCGCATCTGGCAAAAAACTTGTCATACCCGTAATGAAACACCGGGTTGGCATATGTCATAAACGCCAGCGGTATCTTAGATTTTTCCCTGACCCGCTCCACGATCTCAACGGACCCGTCCGTTGTCATGCCGACCTTCTATGAGCGATTGCTGGCATCCTGAATAACCACGCCCTCCGCCGTAGGATAAGAAAAAGGAATTCCTATTTCAATCAGATCCGCCC
>CAZAMX010000030.1:0-9615 GCA_964486095.1 uncultured Acetatifactor sp.
CGTAAACCGTAATATAAAATCCGGATGGCTCTCATTGTCGGTAAATCGTTGAATTGCGTTGAGATTGGAAATATTGACCTGATTTCTTGTAGCAATGTAATCAATGAACTGCCTGTACTCCTTGGACGAAGCAAACACCGCGTCTGCCTGCATCCGCTGCCCCTTTTTCTTAATCCGGATGTTATCGTGGCTCACCACCCGGATGTCGGAAACTGCTTTGTCATCTATCAGTCCCGACAGCCTGGAATAACCGAAGATATACTGCTCAAATTCTGTTAAAAGCGCCGCATCCTCCTGCCCTGACCGGTGATAATATTCCGCAATGCAGGCGGCGGCCTCCTTCAGAAACTCTTCCTTTGACACCAGGCCCTTCTTCATCTGCATCAGAGACTGCTGCTTCCTTGTGGTATATTCCTCCACCAGCTTCTGTAAAGAATCCTCTGACGCACCGTATTCAGTTTTAATGATTCATCCCTCCCGTCCTTTCCGGCAAAAATACCGTGCACTGTAATTTCTGCCTGTGCAGCTTCCGTGTTTCTGTGTCTGTGATCACGGCTGAAACAGCCTGAGAAAAATGTAATAGATGCCTGCCCCGATCGGATCAGGTGTCTTAAAATATACACCGTCCGGAATAAAATGTCAATACCGTTTATGATATTTTTTGCGCGTCTTATTAGACACCGCCGGACACCTATGATATAATGACCTTATTCCGGACAGGAAGCGGCCGAATGGCCATCCATACCGTGATTGCGAAATAATCATGGTATCATAACGACGCAATTTAGCGTTGAGTACTGTAAACACGGGCTTTCGAGTTTAGATGAGATAATGAGAACGAGGTAAAAAATGCACTTTGTAACAGCAAAAGGCATATTGTCGTCAAGCAACGGAATGAACCTGTACCGCGGCTGTTCCCATGGCTGCATCTACTGTGATTCCAGAAGTAAATGCTATCATATGGAACATGCCTTTGAGGATATTGAAGTAAAGGAGAATGCGCTGGATCTGTTAGAACACGCCCTCCGGCATAAAAAGAAAAAATGTATGATTGGCAGCGGTTCCATGACCGACCCCTATATCCCGCTGGAAACGGAACTGGGAACGGTAAGAAAGGCACTTCAGTTAATCTATGAACATGGCTTCGGATTTACTGTCATTACAAAGTCAGACCGTATTTTACGGGATTTGGACCTCCTGCAGAAAATAAACGAACGGACAAAATGTGTCGTGCAGATAACTCTGACTACTTATGACGAGGCTCTGTGCAGGAAGCTGGAGCCGAATGTAAGTACCACCCGGGAGCGGTTTGCGGTCCTGAAAAAGCTGCGCGACGCCGGAATTCCTTCCGTTGTCTGGCTGTCTCCTATCCTGCCCTTTATCAACGATACGGCGGATAATCTTTCCGGCCTGTTAAACATGTGTATTGAGGCAAGGGTTTATGGCATAATCTGCTTCGGCATGGGACTGACTCTTCGGGAGGGGAATCGGGAGTATTTTTATAAGCAGCTAGACCATTTGTTTCCCGGTTTAAAGGAAAAATATATAAAAACATACGGGAATCAATATATAATCGAAAGCCCGAACGGACGTCCCCTGATGAAGCTGTTTGCGGAAACATGCGATAAAAACGGAATTATCCACAATAATGATGAGATATTTCACTATCTGCAGACCTTTGAAGAAAAAGGCTCCCCCGAACAGCTGAGTCTTTGGAATTTGTCCTTGTGATTTTATGATAAAAATGCTATACTGAAGGCATCAAATACTTCGGAAAAGAGGAAGAGATATGTTTATAGTATTAGCAGGCGGGCTCCTTGTGATTATTGTTGCCGTGATCGTAGCGGTGGTTTCTTCCGTATCTGCCGCCGTAGCTGCGGAAACAGACTCAGAAGATTAAGAAATCAAAACAGTGCGCCGGAGTTTTCACTCCAGCGCACCATAGGTTGCCATACGCAGCTTTCTCACCAGCGGTGTAGTTCCCGCCCCGCAGAGCTGGATAAAGTATAAAAATACCAAATCTTCTTTTCTGTCCATGGTCACATAATTTCCCGTCCAGCCGTCCCAGCCGAATTCACCGTAGGATGCGTTGCTTCCTGCGGCACCGCCGTCTTCCAATATGCGCATCAGACAACCGTAGCCATAGCCTTTCACGCTGTCCCAGTCCAGACTTTGGGCCTGCCGCTCTGTCAGATGATTTCTGGCCATAAAATCCACGGTCTTTCTTCCCAGAATATGCTTTCCCTTGTAAATGCCTCCCTGCACCAGCATAGTGGCGAAATGAGCATAATCATCCAGTGTGGATACCATTCCGGCACCGCCGGACTCAAAAGCCACATCCTCCTGATAACACTCTCCCAAATGGGCTCCCGTATGGGGAATCAGACCGTTTTCCGTCTGCTCATAGGCCTGGGCAAAGCGCGCCAGCTTTCCGGCCGGCACAAAAAAGCCCGTGTCCGGCATCTCCAGCGGCTCAAAGAGCTCCTGCCGCAGAAAACTGCCAAAACTGCGGCCGCATGCGGCTTCCACTACACCGCCCAGCACATCGGCGGAAAAACCGTACATCCATCTGTCTCCCGGCTGAAATACCAGGGGCACGGAGGCAATCCCACGCATATAATCCTGCGTATCCACCCGCCGGCCTTTTCCTCTCGCCTCCGCCAGCCGCTCCAGCAGTGCGCCCATGCGTCTGCCGGGTTCCTTGGCTTCATCGGGATAGGTAATCCCCGAAGTCATATTTAAAAGATCATAGATGGTAACCTATCGCTCCGCCGGAATTTCTCCTTTTTAGGCATACCACACCTTCTGCCCCGCAAAGCAGGGCAGATATTTTGATACGGGATCCCAAAGGTCCAAGCCGCCTCGTTCTGCCAGGATCATGACGGCTGCTGCCGTGACAGGCTTTGACATGGAGTAGAGCCGAATGATGGTATCACGCTTCATAGCGTACTGTCGCTCCCTGTCTGCAAGGCCAAAAGCATTGTAATAAAGCTCCCGGCCCCTGTGCAGTACCAGTGCCGAAGCACCCATCACATTACCGCTCTCCACCTCCTGTTCCATCAGCCTGTCCATGGTTTCCTTATATTGATACATCTGTCTACCCCTATATCTCCACTTCCAGATGCAGTACGCTGCAGGCAGGCGCGGTGAAGGTGACCTTATTCCCGCTTACGGAAACAGCGGTGAATTCCGCGTTATGTACCTGATCAGGCGCGTCAAAGGTGTTGTGTGCTTTCATATCCCCGGTGAGGATGGAAGCCTTCACGGACTTCACGGGAGTTTCGGCAAAGACTGCTTCTATCTCCGCGCTGTCAGTCAGAGACGCATTGGTCAGCGTCACATGGAGCCTGCCGTCCTTGCTTAAGGATACGGACTCCGTCAGATCGGGTATCATATATTTCTCTTCCAGACCCACCTCTTTGGTCTCAACAGAAGACTCCACCAGCTCGCCGTCCTGATGATACTTATACAGGTTGAACGCATACCAGGTAGGCGTCTTGACCATTTTCTCTCCCTCGGTCAGGAGCACTGCCTGCAGCACGTTCACCATCTGCGCAATATTGGCCATCTTCACACGGTCGCAGTTCTTGTTAAACAGATTCAGGTTAATGCCTGCCACCAAAGCGTCTCTCATGGTATTCTGCTGATAAAGGAATCCGGGATTGGTACCGGGCTCCACATCATACCAGGTTCCCCACTCGTCAATGATCATACCGATTTTCTTTTCCGGATCATACCCATCCATGATCGCGCCATGCACCTGAATCAGCTCCTTCATCTTCAGAGTAGCCTTCAGGGTGCGGTACCACAGCTTCTCGTCAAAGTCCAGCGCAGAACCCTTATTGCCCCAGTCTCCGGTGGGCAGGGTATAATAATGGAGGGACAAACCGTTCATAAATCCCCAGCCATGGTCAAAAGTGGTTTCCAGAACCTTTCTGGTCCAATGATAATCATCTGCGTTGGCACCACAGGCAATCTTCGCAATGGGCTTTTTAGAGTCGTAGTTGCGTACATAGGTCTGGTATCTGCGGTAAAGATCCCCGTAGTACTCCGGCCTCATATTTCCGCCGCAGCCCCAATTTTCATTGCCCACACCAAAATAATCCACTGTCCAGGGCGCTTCATGACCGTTGGCCTTTCTCAAATCAGCCATGGGTGATACCCCCTCAAAGGTCATATATTCCACCCACTCACTCATCTCCTGAACAGTGCCGCTGCCTACATTACCGTTGATGTAAGTCTTACAGCCCAGCTGCCTGCACAGCTCCATAAACTCATGAGTACCAAAGCTGTTATCCTCAACCACGCCGCCCCAATGGGTATTAATCATCTTCTTACGCTTTTCCTTCGGGCCGATACCATCCATCCAATGATACTCGTCCGCAAAGCATCCGCCCGGCCAGCGCAGAACAGGAATCCGGATCTCCTTCAGCGCCTCCACCACATCGGTACGCATACCGTTTACATTGGGAATCTCAGAGTTTTCCCCCACATAAAGCCCCTCGTAGATACATCTCCCCAGATGCTCCGAAAAATGCCCCTGCAGTTCAGGATTGATATGCCCTTTTTTTACCTTGGGATTCACATACAGTTTTGCCATTTCCTTTACCTCTTCCCTCTTTTATTTATTTCACTTTTTAGTGAAATATTAAGCTTTTCACTTTACACATTTAGTGTATCTCTTCCACCATAAATTGTCAAATAAAAAAGCTATAAATTCCGTACAAAGTTACTTCCGGCGGACTGTGCTTGCACGCTTCTTCGGTCATATGATATAATGACCTTATTCGAGGCAGATAACGGCCGTATGGCCATCAGAATCGTAAATGCGAAGCATTTATGATATAATGACCTTATTCAGGGCAGGAAACGGCCGTATGGCCATCATTATCGAGGTAAAATCTTATGAGAATAAAAGATGCTGTATCCAATATCAATAAAAAGCACCCCGAGACGCCCCTGCTTCCTCTGTATACCCCCTGGGGGGAAGCAATCAGGGATGAGGATACGGATAATTTGTGGCAGGAATATCCCCGGCCCCAGCTGGAACGGGACAATTACAGGATTCTGAACGGTACCTGGAGCTGTTGGTTCACTTCGGTATCAGAAAACGGCGCTGCTTCCGAAAAGCAGGATATTCTGGTTCCTTTCTCTCCGGAATCTCTGCTCTCAGGCGTCGGCAGACAGCTGCAGCCGGACGAATATTTGTGGTACGAAAAGCAGATCACCTTTTCAAAGGAGG
This sequence comes from uncultured Acetatifactor sp., assembly GCA_964486095.1. Classification (GTDB taxonomy): domain Bacteria; phylum Bacillota; class Clostridia; order Lachnospirales; family Lachnospiraceae; genus Acetatifactor. The sequence goes on from CAZAMX010000030.1 coordinate 5,243, forward strand.
ATCTTGACCGCAAATCAAAAGGGCTGCGCTGCAAGCTGCACTTTCAGGCAGTGGACCAGCAGGCTTTTGTTTACTGCAACGGAGAAGAATGTGCTTCCCACACCGGCGGGTATCTTCCCTTCCATGCAGACATTACCGACTATGTATCGGACACCTCCCTTCTTCTTCAGGTTCGGGTCCGGGATGTCAGCGATACCTCCTGGCACGCAAGGGGCAAGCAGACGCTGCACCGGGGCGGCATGTTCTACACGGCCCAGAGCGGCATCTGGCAGAGTGTGTGGTATGAATGGGTGCCGGTAAACCATATTGAACGCCTGGAAATCACCCCTGATATAGATCAGGGCGCGGTATCTGTCAAAATGTTTTCCCCAAAAGAATTTTCCTCCGTCACCTGCACGGTGCACAAAGCAACCACCCGGTTTGTGTCCTCCCATGATGCGGCTTCCCGCGCCCTATCCGGAGAGCGCACCCCTGCCCTGATCGGTGTGTCCGTTCAGCGGGAGTCCTCGGCTCCCAATGTGCTGCGGCTGATTCTGCCCAAAGATGATGTCTGCCTCTGGACGCCGGATGAACCTTACCTTTACAGCTTTACCGTCACGGCGGATCATGACACGATCCGGAGTTATTTTGCCTTAAGAAGCTTCTCCGTCGAAGCGGATGAAAAAAGAATTCCCCGCTTCTGCTTAAATCACAGCCCTCTGTTTTTGCACGGACTGCTGGACCAGGGCTACTGGCCGGACGGCCTCATGACCGCCCCCTGCGATGAAGCCCTGATCTATGACATTGAGCTGGCAAAGAAGACCGGCTTCAATATGCTGCGGAAGCACATTAAACTGGAAGCCCTGCGCTGGTACTATCACTGCGACCGGCTGGGCATGATCGTATGGCAGGACATGGTCTGCGGAGGCACCTCCTATAAAATGCCCTTTGTCTGCTACCTGCCTACCGTATTTCCAACCATGTCCCGGCACACTAAAGATCACCATTATAAGCTGTTCTCCAGAGGTGACAAGGAAGGCCGGCTGGCCTGGGAGCAGGAGTGTATGAATACTGTAGAGTATCTTTACAGCGCTCCTTCTATCGCCGCCTGGGTTCCTTTTAACGAGGGCTGGGGCCAGTTTGATGCCGCAAGAATTACTTCATTAATCAAGGAAAAAGATTCCTCCCGCCCGGTGGACCACGCCAGCGGCTGGTTCGACCAAAAGAGCGGAGATTTCAAAAGCATCCATAATTATTTCAGAAAGCTGAGGGTAAAGCATGACAAAAAACGGGCCTTTGTCATCAGCGAGTACGGCGGCTATGCCTGCCATATAGAGGGCCATTCCTCCGTGGAGCAAATCTTCGGCTATCAGAAATATGAGACAACGGAAGAACTTGCCGTCGCCTATGACCAGCTGATTCATGGGCAGCTTGCCCCCCTGATCGAGCGGGGCTTAAGCGGCGCCGTCTACACCCAGCTTTCCGATGTGGAGGAAGAGGTCAACGGACTGGTGACCTACGACAGGCGGGTGATAAAAATCGAGAGCAGCGGCCTGAAAGAATGTGTCCCGGCGGAAGCAGACCTGCGCTGATTGCCTGTACCGGCGGTAGCGGCATAACAGAAGACCAAAAAGCAATAAGGCGGAAAAAGCTCATGAATACAAAGCCGGAATATCTGTACCATGGCAGCCAGTATCTCTTTGACATTTTAAAACCACAGCAGGCCAACGGGCAATGTGGAGCCGAATCTCTGCTGGCCATTTATGCCGCAGAAACTTTCCGGGAGGTCGTTCCCTTCGCCCTTCCCATCCGCTGGTATCCCGATTCTCCCGAGGGGAAAAGGGCTTTTTCCTGCGAATGCGGACGTACAAGGCTGCTCTACGGCTCCCTGGACCCTGGCGGCACCGGGTACATTTACAAGGTCAAAAGTGAATTCTTTCAAAGAATAGACGAATGGCAATGGGTTTCCACCAGGGAATGTATTCCCGTGGAGATCACCGAAATCAAAGTACGTGATTATCTGCACACAGTAGAATTTTCCGAGGAAGCAGCCGAAATTCAAAAGCTGCTGTTTGGCCGGGCTGGCTACTCTTGATTTTCCATGTATTTTTTCAGAAAACTTAAAATCTCCATGGTACAGTCCACCACTCGGTTATGGCTATAATGGCGGTTGCAGGAAAAATAACCAAAATATCCCCAGGGATCCTTTACCTGAGGCCCCCAGTCCCAGAGTCCATTTTCACCCACGTTTTCCATTAGCCAGGAGACCGCATTTTCCAGATACAGGGCGGAATTTCGAAACTGATTGATATAGTTGAAGGTTTTAAACCATCTTCGTGTCTCCCGATATACAAAATTCTCAGGCAGCTTTCCGGGCGTACAGGCCCAGAAATATCCCTTCTCATTGGCTGCACCTCCCAGATGGCGGAGCATGGCGGCCTCCAGCTCAGGAGAAATTCTGTCCCTGCGCTTTAACAAAAGCTCGCTCTGCATGGGCACCAGTTTATTCTCCCGGGTAGAAAATACTTCATGCTGGGCCGCCCGGTCAGCCTCATAGGAATACTCTCCTGATTCATAAGCCCTCCGGGCTATATAAAGCCAGCGGTTATAGGTATCATTGCTCTCTTCACTGTAAGGGCTGATGTCTTCCAACAGCCTGCAGACAAGAGCCGTCTGCCAGGGATTGGCCCGCTCATTCTTCTCAAATACGCCCTCCGGGGCTGTCCCGTCCAGCAGGGAAAGCAGATACTCCCGGGCCATAAACAAAATGTCCCTGTCCTCCAGCGTGAGCCCGATATACAGACATCTCTCGATCCCCACCTCCGATGTCGGGATCTTCGCTTTTACGGAATAATCCTTGGAACGCAGCTTTCCCCAGCCGCCGTTCTCCCCCTGGGTCCGATACATTTCCTCCACAATGTCACTGTGCAGGAATTCATCCCGTAGGCGCGAAAGCTTCTCATCCTCGAAAGGCGTATCCAGCAGGGAAAACAAAATCTTATACCTTACCGCCGGATACTCACAGAAATCATATAAAACCAAAGCATGTTTTTGAAAGATTTCCTTTGTCAGCATAACCCCTCCTGTATGATTCTCAAAACCGGCGTCATCGCTCCCGGCTTATCATTCATGTAAATTCATGACCTGCTCTCCTCTGCGCCTGCTCCCCAGCACCTTCTTCACATGGAAATATGCCGGAATCAGGAAAATATCCGCAAATACCCAGGCAATCGGACTGCCGAAGCAGACCCCGGTAAACCCAAACAGGGGAACCAGGGCAAAACCTGCCAGCGTTCTTGCAGCCATTTCAAAGACCCCGGCCAAAATGGCAAAGGTGGGAAAACCCATGCCCTGTATCAGAAACCGGACAATATTCACCAGCGCGAGGGGAAAATAAAAGGCTGTGCTGCAGATCAGAAAAAACCTTACGTCCCCGATAATGGCGGCTTCCGAGGCATCCAGAAAGATCGTCGCCAGGGGCCGGCCCAGCAGAATTGCCACCACCAGGGCAATCGCAGAATATCCCGCTCCCAGCAGGACGCAGGATTTCAAGCCCGTACCGATTCGGTCCAGCCTGCCGGCACCTATATTTTGTCCTCCGTAGGTGGCCATGGTGGACCCAAAGGCATCAAAGGGACAAGCCAAAAAGCCGTTGATGCGCCCTGCCGCCGTCACTGCCGCAACCGCATCGGAGCCCAGCGTATTTGTGGCGCTCTGTAAGATCACGCTGCCAATGGCAGTGATGGAATACTGCAGGCCCATGGGGATTCCCATGCCGCAGAGCGTTCCCATCAGATGTCTGTTAGGCGCCCATTCCTCCTTCTGAATTTTCAAAATCTCAAATTTCTTGATGATATAAAACAGGCAGCAGGCCCCGGAAACTCCCTGGGAAATCACCGTGGCCCACGCTGCTCCCTGAACGCTCCACTGCAGATTCACGATAAAAAACAAATCCAGTCCGATATTGATAAAGGAAGACAGCACCAGGAAAATCACCGGCGTTTTGCTGTCGCCCATGGCCCGGATGACGCCGGAGGTCATATTGTACAGAAAAGTCACGGGAATCCCCAAAAAGATCACCCAGATATAGGAATAAGAGGCATCGATAATATTTGCAGGAGTCCGCATCAATGTCAGAATTCCCCGGCAGGCCAGAGTCGTCAATACTGTCATCACCAGCGCAAAACCGGAGGCAAGCCAGACACAATTTGCCACCACCCTGCGTACGCCGGCATAATCCCCTGCCCCGAATTTATGAGATATGGGAATGGCAAAGCCGCCGCACACACCCATGCAAAAGCCAATAATCAAAAAATTTACGGAGCCGGTAGCCCCTACCGCCGCAAGATTCTCCTTGCCCAGAAAACGCCCCACAATCACCGTATCCACCAGAT
>CAZAMX010000030.1:9625-14102 GCA_964486095.1 uncultured Acetatifactor sp.
AAAAAAGCGGTATGGAAAAGCCCAGAATTAATTTCATGGGCGACCCCTTTGTCATATCTCTCGTTACTGCCATAGCTTAATTTCAACTTCCTTTCCCGGTGTGGCGCTTTCCTCAGAAATTTTTCTCACACCTCATCGCCTAAAGAGTATATTCGTATTTTCTTCACAGTGCAATGTACATTTTCGCTAAAGAAAGCAATTTAGCAGCTTCATATTATGCAATATTGCCGGGACTGCGCTTTCTATTGTAAACCACATTATTCCATTCAGTTGACAATTTAAGGTAAAGTGTGTTACACTGCTTACAAGCAATTTTAAGCAGGGAACCTTTTGTTCCCGGAATGGGGCACACAATGCAGACGAGAGATAAGCTGCTGGAATTATTGGAGTCAAACAGAGGAACCTATTTTTCAGGGGAAACCATCGCCAAAACCCTCTCCCTCTCCCGCTCTGCCGTCTGGAAGGCGGTAAAGGCCCTGCAAAATGACGGATATGCCATAACTGCCGTAACCAACAAAGGCTACTGCCTGTCGGACGATACCGATATATTGTCGGTTCAGGGAATCCGAAAATATCTTCATCCGCGGCTGGCGGGTCTGGATATTACCGTCCTGACCACCGCCTCGTCCACCAATTCCGTTCTCCGGGAACAGGCGGCCGGCGGCATTCCGGAAGGCCGTGTGATTCTGGCAAACGAACAGTCCGCGGGACGGGGGCGCTCGGGCCGTACCTTCTTTTCTCCTGCGGAAACCGGGATCTACATGAGCCTGCTGCTCCGTCCGGGAAATTACACGGCGGTACAGGCCCTTCAGCTTACCACAATGGCTGCCGTGGCTGTCTGTGAGGCTATAGATGCCGTGTCCGGTTTCCAAGAGAAGGCACAGATTAAATGGGTAAACGACATTTACCTGCACAGGAAAAAGGTCTGTGGAATCCTGACGGAAGGGTCCTTCAGCCTGGAAAACGGTATGCTGGAATACGCGGTTCTGGGTCTGGGCATCAACCTCTATCCGCCGAAACAGAGCTTTCCGGCGGAACTGGAATCTCTGGCCGGCGCTGTTTTGCAGGCTCCGAAGAGCGATGCGAAAAACCGGCTGACGGCTGAATTTTTAAACCGTTTTTATGATCATTATGACGGATCCGAAGCCCTGCCGAGCTACATAGAGGAATATCGAAAACGCTGCTTTGTGATCGGGAAGCAGGTTCAGCTCCTGTCCGGCGGTAAGCTTAAGGCTGCCGTAGTGTTAGATATTGATGACCAGTGCCGTCTGTTGGTGAAATATGAAAACGGGACAGAAGAAATATGCTCTTCCGGGGAAATCAGTGTTTATGCAGCGGAGGTGAAAGGATGGGAAGTGTGAGAAGAACTTCTAACCACTCATGCCAGAGGGCATTTCGCGGAGAAGCTCTAAATCTCACACTGAAGAATGCCTGAAATGCGGCATTCTTCACGACTTCCAAGTATTGATTGATATGCGTGCAAGAGGGTGTGTGAATATGAAAACGAGCAATCTGATTTTATGCGCTTTGTTTGTAGCGCTTATTGCTGTAGGGGCCTTTATCCGCATTCCGGTTCCGGTGGTTCCTTTTACCCTGCAGTTTCTGTTTACCATGCTGGCAGGACTTTTACTGGGCGGCAAACTGGGCGCCCTCACTGTCTGCATTTATATCGTAATGGGGCTTATGGGTCTGCCTGTTTTCGCAGAAGGCAGTGGCCCTGCTTATGTGCTGAAGCCAAGCTTCGGGTATATCATCGGCTTTGCGGTCGCTGCCTATGTTACGGGAGCAATCGCCAACAAGGTTTCAAGACCGAGTTACAAACGATTGTTTGCCGCTGTCTTTATTGGCCTGGCAATCGTGTATTTATGCGGCATGGTTTACTACTACCTGATGAGTAATTTTTATCTGGGAACGCCCATCGGCTTATGGCCCCTGTTCCTGTACTGCTTTCTCCTGGCCGTGCCGGGAGATATATGCCTGTGCATCTTAAGTGCAGTTCTCGGGAAGCGGCTGATTCCCGTACTGAAAACCATGAACGGTTGACTGCCTGCAAACCTATAACCTATTTGCTAAAGGAGTGTAAAACATAATGACTCTGCATTCATTAACCGAGAAGGTTTTAAAGGGAGAGCAGATCACTCGGGACGAGGCCCTGTGCCTGTATGACCAGCCTCTGGACAAGCTGTGTGAGAGCGCGGACAAAATCCGCAGGCATTTTTGTTCTTCCCGCTTTGACCTCTGCACCATCATCAACGGAAAGAGCGGCCGCTGCTCCGAAAACTGTAAATTCTGTGCCCAATCCGCCCACAACCATACAGGCGTAACGGAATACCCCCTGCTTCCCGATGAAGAGATCCTGGCTCAAGCCAGAATCAACCGTCAGCAGGGCGTCCTGCGCTTTTCCATCGTTACCTCTGGAAAACAGCTGTCCGATCAGGAAATTGACCGCATGTGCAGCCTGATCCGAAGGATTAGAGAAGAGGTAGGCATTTCCGTATGCGTCTCCTTCGGCCTGCTGAAGGAAGAGCAGTTCCGCAGGCTGAAGGAAGCCGGTGTAACCAGAATACATAATAACCTGGAAACCTCGGAAAGAAACTTTGCCAATGTCTGCACCACCCATACCTTTACGGATAAGGTGCAGGCGATCCGTGCCGCTCAGGCGGCCGGAATTTCGGTGTGCAGCGGCGGCATTATGGGTTTGGGCGAAACCGCAGAGGACAGGATCGATATGGCTTTGAAACTGCGGGAGCTGGGAATCAAAAGCGTCCCTGTAAATATGCTGAATCCCATCCCCGGCACTCCCTTTGAAAAGAATAACCGATTGACTGATGAGGATATGCGGCGGATCGTGGCGGTCTACCGTTTTCTCCTGCCGGATGCTTCGATCCGGCTTGCCGGAGGCAGAGGTCTTCTGCCGGACAAGGGAAGGGGCTGTTTTACCTCCGGTGCAAATGCAGCCATCTCCGGCGATATGCTGACTACCGCCGGCATCACGGTTAAGACGGATCTGGAGCTTTTAAATGAACTGGGATACGAGGTGAAGCTTTACGATGAGTAAAAATTTATTTATTACAGGAACCGGCACCGACATCGGCAAGACCTATGTGACCGGCCTGCTTTTAAAAAAACTGCGGGAAGGCGGGAAAAATGCCGCCTACTACAAGGCGGCCATGAGCGGAAACGATCGCGGCGCAGACGGGAGCCTGATTCCCGGAGACGCGGTACAGGTAAAAACCGTTTCCGGCATTGGACAGCCTCCGGAAGAAATGTGCCCCTATGTATATGAAGCGGCCTTCTCCCCTCATCTGGCAGCACGGCTTGAGAACCGGCCCCTGGAAATGGACACGGTGCTGCGCAGGTTTGATACCGTATGTGACAAATACGATTATGTAACGGTGGAAGGCTCCGGCGGGATTTTGTGTCCCCTGCGCTTTGACGAGCAGCGGATTCTGCTGGAAGATATTATCAAAGCCCGCAGTCTGAGCTGTCTGCTGGTAGCAGATGCCGGCCTGGGCACCATTAATTCAGCGGTACTCACTGCCGAATACATGAAAGCCCGAAACCTGCCGCTAAAGGGCATTATTTTCAATCATTACGAGCCGGGAAATATTTTACACGAGGACAATCTGCTGATGTGTGAAGCCATGACGGGACTGAAAGTATTAGCCTGTGTAAAAACCGGAGATACGGATCTGGAACTCTCCGTTGAGCAGCTGACAGCATTGTTTGAATAGCACGCCCTAAACGGCATAAACAAAACTTGAATACTGCCGGCATAATCCGGACATATGGAGGATGAAAATGATTTGGTATCCCTATGAACAAATGAAAGGCATGAAAGCTCCCTATAAAATAATTGACGCGGAAGGGGTTTATCTCTATACAGAGGATCAAAGGCTGATCGACTCCGTATCCTCCTGGTGGAGCGTAATCCACGGCTATAAGCACCCGGAGTTGAACCGGGCAATAGAATCTCAGCTTGAAAAATTTGCACATGTGATGCTGGGCGGCCTGACCCATGAGCCTGTGCAGAAGCTTTCCGCTAAACTGCAAAGCTTTCTTCCGGGGGACCTGGACCACTGTTTTTATTCCGATTCCGGCAGTGTGGCCGTGGAGGTGGCCCTGAAAATGGCCCTGCAGTATTTCATGAATCAGGGCGATACCAATCGCACCATGGTGCTGGCGCTGGAGCACGCTTATCACGGCGATACTTTTAAGACAATGGAAGTGGGCGATGACGAGGACTATCATTTTGTCCTCAAAGCCTACGGCGAAAGCAAGTACGTTATCCATATTCCCACTGAAATCAGTGCCCTGGAAAAAGCCTTTGAAACGTACCATGACAGACTGAACTGCTTTATTGTCGAGCCCCTGCTCCAGGGAGCAGGCGGCATGCGGATGTACGACGTTTCCTTTTTAAAGCGTGCCCGGGAGCTGTGCGACCGATACGGCGTCCTCCTGATCTTTGATGAAGTAG
>CAZAMX010000031.1:0-13825 GCA_964486095.1 uncultured Acetatifactor sp.
GAACCCGCATGAAAATTGTTTTTATCTATAAACGCATCTTAAAATCTTCATAGCCAAACTGTCTGATAATCCTGCACTCGCCGCTTTTCTCCCGCAACACAATGTCCGGAAGAGGCATACCGTTAAAGGTATTGTTTTTCACCATGGAATAAATGGCCATATCCTCAAACACAAGCCTGTCCCCTTCCTTCAGGGGCTCATCAAAGGAATAATCTCCGATTACATCTCCCGCCAGACAGGTGGGTCCTCCCAGACGGCAGGTATAAGGCTTCTCCCCGGGCAGGCCGCTTCCCTGAAGGGGCGGCCTGTATGGCATCTCCAACACATCCGGCATATGACAGGCGGCAGATGTGTCCAGAATGACGTTACTCCCCTGCACCTCCAGCACACTGCTCACCAGAAAGCCCGCATTCAACGCCACTGCTTCCCCCGGCTCCAAATACACCGTCAGGCCGTACTTATCCTGCATCCTTTTAATACACCTTTCCAGCCTAAGGGTACCATAGCCTGCCTTTGTAATATGGTGCCCGCCGCCGAAATTGATCCACTTCATCCCCGGCAGATATTCGCCGAAACGTTCCTCCACCGCATCCAGCGTCTTTTCCAAGGCATCGGAATCCTGCTCGCAGAGGGTGTGAAAGTGAAGCCCGTCCAACAATTGCAGCATACCTTTTGTTCCGCCGCAGGCATCATCTCCGCCATTCCCTCCCGGCTTGCAACCGCCGCCTGCCGAGGGATCTGCCCCCTGTACAAACCGCTCTCTTGTCACCCCCAGCCGGGAGCCGGGAGCGCAGGGATCATATATGGCATGGCCCTCCTGGGTGGAACACTCCGGATTAATTCGCAGTCCGATACTTTTTCCTGCGGCTTTGGCTCTTTCGCCAAACTTCTCCACCTGTTTCCAGGAATTAAAGACAATATGATCGCAATATTCCAGGATCTCTTCAAAATCCTCCTGCCGGTAAGCAGGAGAAAAAATGTGATTTTCAATCTTGCGCCCGGAGGCTTCCAGGGGCCTGCACATTTCCTCCGCACACAGCCTGGCTTCGTACAATCCGCTGGCTGTTGCGCCGCAAAGGTACTCCCCGATCAGGGGATAAAGGGCATACATGGAAAACGCCTTCTGAGCAAGCAGTATTCTCGCCCCGGTGCGCTCCATGACTCCCTTTAATATTTTCAAATTGTCTTCTATCAGCCCCTGATCTATTACATAACAGGGCGTTGGCAGTTCAATCTGTCTCATATTGCTTTTAACCTTCTTATCATACCGGCAGAAACACTCGGCTAAGGGCGCCCATGCTCTATGAGCCGCTGCGCTCTATGGGCAGCCACCTGCACAGGGATTCTTCCAGCTTCTTCAGATCAACCGGCTTGGAAATATGCTCATTCATACCGGCCGCCAGCGATAACTGAATATCCTCCGCAAAGGCATTGGCGGACATGGCAAGAATCGGCACCTTTTTAGCATAAGGCCGCTCCAGCGCCCGTATGGCCTTTGCCGCCTCGTAGCCGTCCATTACCGGCATCTGTATATCCATAAATATAATATCATAATAGCCATCCTCGGCGGCAGTTATCTTCTCAACGGCCTCCTGTCCGTTCCAGACCTGTTCAAGCTCCAGCCCCACCATCTCCAGAATTTCACAAATGATGTCCGCATTGGATTCATTATCCTCCACCAGCAGGGCCCTGCGTCCGCTGAAATCCTTCTCGGAAAGCTCCTGGATGGGAGATTTTTGATCTTCCTCCGAAGCCTCGGGCTGTGAAGATGCCGTCTCTTCCTCCTTGGGCAGCTTTAAGAAAATCTTGGTCGTAATTTTTGTTCCGTTTTCCGGCTCACTCTTAACATAAATGCTGCCGTTCATCAGCTGAACAATATTATGAGTGATGGCCAGTCCCAGGCCGCTTCCCTGAATTTTTCTCACCCGGCGGTCCTTTCCCCGCACAAAGGGCTCAAACAAATGCCCCGTAAACTCAGGATCAATACCGATGCCGTTGTCCTCCACAACAATCTCATAGCAGCCAACGCCCGGTTTATTCACAGGCCGCTCTTCCAGGGTCATGCGGATCCTGCCTTCCTCCAGCGTATATTTAGCCGCATTGTCCACCAGATTCATGATGACCTGATCAATGCGCCGCCTGTCTCCCAGAATCCTCTCATGCTCCAGATGAAGAACCTCGGCCGAAAAATCATGTCCCCTTTCTTTCATCTGCATGTCGAATATGATCCCCAGGTTCTCAAACAGCTCCCGCAGATCCACCTCTTCTTCCTGCAGCTGCATCTTCCCGGACTCGATCATGCTCATGTCCAGCATTTCATCCACAAGGGACAACAGGTATTTACCGGAAACAGAGATCTTTTTCAGGCAGTCCGCCACCCGTTCCTTGTCATCCTGGCACTTCTCGGCTATGGCAGTCATGCCGATAATGGAATTCAACGGCGTGCGTATATCATGGCTGATCCGTGTAAGGAATTCGGATTTTGCGGCATTTGCACGGTTTGCCGTCTCATAGGCCTCCCTCAGGGCCTCCTGCTGCCTGAGCTCTGCCTGCTTCTGGGTCGTAATATCCTTACCGTTCATGACGGCAAGAATATCCCCGCTTTTTTTATCTTCCACCAGCAGCGCTGTATTCCACAGAGTAACTTTGCTTCCGTTACCCAGAATCATATCAAATTCCATCTCCAGCCGACGCTCTCCTTTTGCATAGGCGTCCAGCATGTACTCCCTGTTATACATCTGCAGAAAGCTCTCCCTGGAATCCTCCAACACCTTCCACTCTGCCCATCTGCCGGCAAATTCATCAAAAGAGCAGGGTGCCGTCAGCCCCAGCATCTGCAGCACCGGAAAATGGCCGCCGTCAACCATTTCATAAACCTCTTGCCCAATCCTGTTCTTTGTCAAATTAATATTGTAAACAAGAAGCGCGCCGGACATAGCTGCCATCCAAAATTGCTCCTTGTTGCGGCTCTCCGCCGGATCACGGGACATCTCCGCCCTCAGATTCCTGGCTCCCAGATAGATACAATATGGCTTGCCATACTGATCAATGGCGGGAGTCAGAGCAATACGATACAGCTCCCAGCTGTCATCCTTCTGATGCAGACGTATATCAAAGAATACCTCTTCCTTTAGGTTTTTCAGATTTTTGGGAGCCATATACCGCTCAAACACAGGTCTCTCGCTCTCGCTGATTTTGTTTTCCACATAATCCCGGAAGGCTTCCCGGTAAGGAAGCTCCGTGCTGCTTTTATCCGGCTCGTTTCTGTCGTGCAGAATCACCACCGTCCCCATCAGCATATTGATCTCCCATACGATGTCCATGAAGAATATCATGTTCTGAAAAAGCGCATGGTTGTAATCATGCAGATTCATGTTTTGTTCCTGTTCCGTCAATCCGAAATTATCCATCTCTTTCATATCGTCTTTTCCCATTCCATCATAATCTCTTCACAGGTATCCACATCTATATTTTCAACCGCCTCCAACAGCTGTCCGAAAAGCTCCTGCTGTTTTCCGCCGTAGGAATACTCTTTCATGGCATTGGCTGCTTCCTCCATCCGGTCCATATCCAATTCGTCTATAGCTGCCCGCATATCCGCAAACAGCTTTCGCAGCTTTGCCTCCGGAATTTCTCCCTTGTCTGCCTTTATCTCGGTTTCCTCGCAGAAGGGGGCCAAAACCTGTATGTATGCCTGGTACTCCGCCAGCATCTCATCCGTATGCTGATGGATCGCTGCCCCATCCTTTTTATTGCCGGCTTCCTCCATGGCCGCCGCCTTCTCCGAAAGAGCTATGGCGCCGATCTGTCTGGCCGCGCTTTTTAGCGCATGTACCTCTATAGTATATGCGTTCCAATCCTCGTTTGTCTCCATCTCCTTAATCTGCTTGTGCTTCTTTGCAATCACCCGGTAAAAATCCTTCAGTACCGCCCAGAACAGCTTCTCGCTTCCCAGCATACTGATGGCCGTCTCCGTATCCAGATCCCCTACTACAACCTTCCCCTCCTTCTGTTCGCCGGAAGGGTCGATGACAGCCTTATCCGTTCTCACGATTTTTTCTGCCGGAAGCCATTGCGCAACCTTTGAAATCAGCACCTTCAGTTCTACGGGCTTGGCAATAAAGTCATTCATGCCTTCCTCCAGAAAAACTTCTCTGGTGCCGTTCATGGCATTCGCCGTCAGGGCTATGATGGGTACGTCTTCATATTCCGGATGGAAACGCCGTATGATATGGGTAGTCTCCACCCCGTCAAGCTCAGGCATCATATGATCCATAAAGATAATATCATACCTGTGGTCTGAAATCTTTGTAATAGCCTCCTTACCGCTGAGAGCCAGATCCACCTTCATCTGCAGAGGCTCCAGCAGTCCCTCCGCCACCGTCAGGTTGATGGCATTGTCATCCACGACCAAAACATCCGCGTCCGGAGCTATGAAATTAAACTCTATCACATCAGCGTCTTCATCGACGAAATGCAGTCCCTCATGGTTGAAGATCAACGCCTCGTTCATGGAGTACAGCGGTTTTCTTACCATATGTATGTTAGGCACATTGTAATGGCCCTCCAGCGACTGAAAGGGGAAGATAAACGCCGCCGTAAGCTCCGGAGTGTTCTGCACAAATTCTTCTATGCCGGGGGTAAGCAGCTCTCTTTCCGCAAACAGGAAATTCTCCCGGCCTTCAATAAAATCGATTTCCTCTATAAAATCGATCTCCCGGTATTCCACGCCGAAGCGCTTGCAGTCCGCCGCAAGATTCTGCTTCAGATATTCGTTTTTGATCATTCCAAAAGCCCGCAGCTTTTGCGGATTTTTTACGGAAATGCTGGGCTCGCTGCGGACCACCGTCTGCGGCAGTTCAAAGGAAAACCTGCTTCCTTTCCCATACTGGCTCTGGACATGAACCTCCCCCTCCATCAGATGAGTCAACTGCCTTGAAATAGCCAGTCCTAAACCCGTTCCCTCAATATTACGGTTCCGCTTACTGTCTAACTGCTGGAAGGAATTAAAGAGTCTTTTCAGATCTTCTTCCTTGATACCGATTCCCGTATCCTCAACCGCAAAGCACAAAAGAATTTTTCCGTCAGGGCGCGGTTCATGGTACATCCTTACCACCACCTGCCCCGTTGTGGTAAACTTTGTGGCATTGTTGACAATATTAAGCAGAACCTGCTTAATACGGATATTATCACCGAAAAGCCTGCCGGGAATCTCCGGAGAAATGTCAAAGATCAGCTCCACTTCCTTTTCCTTCAGTCTTTCCTCCGCAATATTTGCAATATCGTTGATAATGGACATAGGCTCATACTCCACGGGTACAATATCCATTTTTCCCGCTTCGATTTTGGAAAAGTCCAAAATGTCATTAATGATCGTCAACAGCGCTTTGCTGGAGGATTTTATCTGGCGGACATACTCTCTTGCCGCCGGGGGAAGCTTTTCCCTCAGCGCCATCTCCGCCATGCCGATCACGGCATTCATGGGCGTTCTGATCTCGTGGCTCATGTTAGCCAGGAAATCGGATTTCATATTGTTTGCCCGCTCGATCTCACTGGTAGCCTGTATGCTCCTGTATTGCCCATATGCCATGTCCGACAATACATTGGCCACAATAAACAAAAATTCTGCCGCCTTGTCGATCTCCTTCTTTTCCAGTATCCGGATCTCCTGGGCCGCCTTCCAGAGTTCCTGGGGATTTACTCCCAAATCCCAGGCAATCTGGAATACCTGTTCCTTTTGAGGCGGCTCCGTTAAAACCTGACCGCCGATAAAGCTGCCTACCATCTGGCCGTCCGCCAGTATGGGCGCCGCATAATCTATAAGCCCGGCATGACAGTAATACGTGGTGGGGCCGCCCCGCTTCCAGGAATCCTCCGCACCGAATTTATCACACTGTTCACAGCGTATGTGACCGTCCTTTGACCCTCTTGCATATTTCATGCAAAACTCTGAAAAATTAGAACCCTTTGTTACCGGAATGCCGTCTGCGTCCGTAGTAAGCGCCGCCATGCCTGTCATGGCCGAAAAAGCATCCTGAACCCGCTGCAATGTATCAACACTGATCAAATCAGTAAGATATAACATGTCATCCATCGCCTGTACTCCTGTGTCCTCATTTAAAATCTTCAAGCCTTTATATCCCTGTCATGCCTTTTCCAGCTGAGCGTTAATGGCCTCAATCAGCTTATCCTGCTCAATGGGTTTTAAAAGATAGCCCTGGGGTTTGAGCTGCAATACCTTCTGAATCTTTGCCTTTTCCTTAACCCCCGTGAGGAAAATCACCGGAATATTTTTCGTCGCCTCATGCTGCCGCAGCTTCTCCAATACCTCCGAGCCGTTTTCCTCCGGCATCTCGTAATCTAAAAGGATCAAATCCACCCGCTTAGTCGCCAGATACCTCCTGGCAATTTTTCCGCTGATGGCCGTAGCCACTTCATATTTATCCCGAAGACTCTCCCTGATCACCTTCAGCATCATGGGGTTGTCGTCTATTACCAGAATATGCTTCTTTTCCGGCTGCGGCGCGTCCATGTCCAGTATTCGCATGGCCTCCGCCAATATATGATCCTCCGGAAGGCTTTCCTTATTTACTGCCTGCCTGTTGTCTAAAAATTTATTCAGGCGCGCTGCAATCTGATGAATGGTGAGCATTTCTTTTTCGATAATCAAATCCACCGCATTTGCGCAGTAGCGGGAAAACACGTCACAGTTCTCCCTCTGCCCCACCGCCACCAGAGGAATATGATTTTCCTCCAGCTTGCTCCTGGCCGAAACAATCTGCTGCATTTCCTCAAAGCTGTCTTCCAGAAGGCAATAGACAAGAGCGTCCGGTTTATAATACTTCAAATGATTTTTTATATCCTCAAAGCGCCCCGTGCAGGAAAGGCATTCCAGGTCATCCATAAGATGCGTGAAAAACTCGCTGATCATTACCTTGTTCTTTCCAACCAGCAGTATACTGTGTTTTGCCATAATCCGCCCCCCTAACCATATACTTTCAGCTGTCCTGTATGGAATTGATTTATCTAGGACTATTGTACCATATTTTAAGTAATATTTCAATATAGTAAAACTTTTCCCGCTGCTTTTCGTCTGTATTTTTACAACGGTTCAGACAGGTCACTGAGCTGATATATATTTTAATAACGGCTTCACAGCAAAAGGAGGATAGTGTGAAAAATGAATTTTTCACACGCAAATTTGTGCCTGCGGCCCATACGGCAAAAAGCTTATGCTTTTCGCCGTCAAGAATTCGCAGGTTACGGAAAGGCTTAGGTTTTATTATGAAAAAACATATGAATGGAATTTTATCCGCAGGAATCTGCGCAGCGCTGGCGCTTACCGCTTTTACAGGATGCGGAGACACCGGGCACAGCAGGAATCTGATGGATGATGTGACAACGGGACAGACGGACGCCGGCGCAAATAATGCCGGGCAGACCAGACCGGATACGCCTGCCGCTGATCCGGCTCCGGCGAATGCCGGCCTGCCTGCCGCAGATGCCGTCACTTATACCGATTTTGCAGTGCGCCTGTTTCGGGAATGTACCTTGCAGGGGGAAGGAAACAATGTTCTGATTTCGCCCCTGTCAGTCATAGATGCCCTGGCTATGACTGCAGGCGGAAGCCGGGCGGAAACCCTGGCACAGATGGAAAAGCTGTTTGACGCCGACTTAGATTCCCTCTGCAGCTACCTGAAATCCTATCATGAAGCTCTTCCCTCTGATGAGAAATACAAGCTGCATGCGGCAAACTCCATCTGGGTAAAAGACAACGGCGGCTTTACCGTTTCTCCGGATTTTCTGCAGAAAAATGCAAAGCTGGCCAACGCCGATGTTTACCTGGCTCCTTTTGACAGCTCCACATTAAAGGATATTAACCACTGGGTATCTGAGAACACCAATAAAATGATTCCGGAAATTCTGGACCAGATTCCGGACGACGCAGTGATGTATCTGATCAACGCCCTTGCCTTTGACGCCGAATGGCAGACGATCTACAAGGAGCACCAGATCCGGGACGGGATCTTTACCTGCGAGGACGGCACCACACAGGAGACAGAGATGATGTACTCTTCAGAATATGCCTATCTTCAGGACTCACAGGCTCAGGGCTTTATCAAGTATTATAACGATAAAAAGTATGCCTTTGCGGCCCTGCTGCCGGAGGAAGGCATCAGCATTGAGGATTATGCGGCCTCCCTCACAGGCCAAGGGCTCCATGAGCTTCTGTCAGACCCCACAGAAATTCCCGTGGAAGCAGCCATTCCTAAATTTGAAATTCAGTATGACATTCTCCTGAATGACATTCTTAAAAACCTGGGCATGGTAGATGCCTTCGATCCCGATGCAGCAGACTTTTCCGGCCTCGGGAGCAGCTCCGGCGGAAATCTGTTCATCAGCCGGGTGATTCATAAAACCTGCATTACCGTAGATGAAAAGGGTACAAAGGCCGGAGCGTCAACTGCGGTGGAAGTATGTAATGAGTCCGCGGCATTAGAGCCCGTGGAACCGAAAACAGTTTATCTGGACCGGCCCTTTGTATATATGATCATTGACTGCGAGGAAAATCTTCCTGTTTTCATGGGAACGGTATCTGTACCTGCCAGGTAACCATTCAGCCATGCAAAACCGTTACCTTACCAGATAAACAAATCCTTCCCGGCCAGCTTCATCAAGGCCTCAAGGAAATAATAATCGCCGTAAATAATGGAGAACTCATGCTCCCGATCATGATATGCCGCCGTACACTTCTCCAAAAGATTATCCTCATCCTCGTTCCAGTTTGTGCTGTGTTCCGTCAGCGCATAAAGCAGCTTCAGGGCGGCATCCAGATAAACCTTCCCCTGCCGCCCCTCCCGGAGCTTCGCCAGCTCGATCAGGCCGCAGGCGGCTATGGCAGCCGCTGTGGAATCCTGGTAAGCCGGTTCCTGCGGTTGTCTGAAATCCACGGGAATCAGGCCGTCCCCCGGAATATTGGCAATAAAGTAATTGGCAATCCGTTCCGCCGTATCCAGATATGCCTCGTCTTTTGTGTGCAGGTAGCTCAAAGTAAAGCCGTACAGCCCCCAGGACTGCCCCCTTGTCCAGGATGAGCCTGTTCCGTATCCCTGCCCGCCATAGCTCTTTATCTTCTCGCCTGTTTCCGGATCAAACTCCACAATGTGATTGACGGAGCCGTCCCCCCTGACAAAGGCTCTCATAGCGGTATTGGCGTGGCTGACCGCAATCTGCCGAAACCTGGGATCCCCTGTCTCTTCGGAGGCCCAGTACAGAAGAGGCAGATTCATCATACAGTCAATAATCGCCCAGCCCCGGTGATCCTCATCGCCCCAGTCATTCCATGCGCGAATAAAGCAGCCCTTACTGTTATATCTTCCCGCAAGATTTCCCGCTGCCAGAAGTCCGCGGTTTTTCGATGTTTCACTTTTTGTCAGGCGATAGTCCGCCACAGCCGTGGGAAGCCATTTGAAGCCGTTGTCATGATCCAGCTTGCCGTAATCCAAAAAACAGGCATCCAGCTTTTTCTCATTGTCCTCCGCGATCTGACGATATTTTTCCTCACCTGTCAGCCGGTACATCTGCCACATCATGCCGCCCCAAAATCCATTGGTCCACCAGCCGATGTCGCCGCTCCGGTCATCATGTACCCCCTGCACCGTAGAATAGGGAATCTTGGCCGCAGATCTTTCACTGACCTTCGCCAGCTTGCGCTCTACTCTTCCCAGAGTATCCACCGCCCACTTTTTTTGTTTTTCCTGCATATTTGTGCCCTCCCGAACGTTTCCATAAACTCTCGGAATAATCGCGCAGGCAATTCTTCCGTGTATAACCTGGAGAAAATCTCATTACACCGGAATCGGCGCCGGATTCTCATCTACCACCCAGGGCAGCCCATACTCATTCAGCGCCTCCATAAAGGGATCCGGATCAAACTCTTCCACATTGAATACCCCAGGTTTCTTCCAGGTACCGTTCATGACCAGCATGGCACCTATCATGGCCGGAACCCCCGTGGTATAGGAAATTGCCTGAGAACCCAGCTCCTTATAGCATTCCTGGTGATCACATACGTTATAAATATAAATTGATTTTTCTTTTCCGTCCTTGATACCGGTAAAAATACAGCCGATATTGGTTTTGCCCACCGTGCGGGGGCCAAGGGAGGCCGGATCGGGAAGCAGTGCCTTCAAAAACTGGATGGGAACGATCTCACGCCCTTCGTACATTATCGGATCGGTGCGCAGCATCCCCACATTCTCCAGGCATTTCATGTGAGTCAGATAACTCTGTCCAAAGGTCATAAAGAACCGGATTCTTTTAACTCCCGGAATATTTGCGGCCAGGGACTCAATCTCTTCATGATGCAGAAGATACATATCCTTTTTGCCCACCTGTGCGAAATCATATTCTGCCTTAATCTCCATAGGCTTCGTCTCCACCCAGTGACCGTTCTCCCAATAGGAGCCGTTTGCGGAGACCTCCCGCAGGTTAATCTCCGGGTTAAAGTTGGTGGCAAAGGGATACCCGTGATCCCCCCCGTTGCAATCCATAATGTCAATGTAGTGTATCTCATCAAAATAGTGCTTCAGCGCATACGCCGTAAACACACTGGTGACGCCGGGGTCAAAGCCACTGCCCAGCAGTCCTGTGATTCCTGCCTTTTCAAAACGCTCCCTGTATGCCCACTGCCAGGAATAGTCAAAATAAGCGGTAAAGCCCTTCTCCCGGCAGCGCTTTTCATAAACTGCCCGCCAGGCGGGATCCTCGGTATCCTCCGCTTCGTAGTTTGCGGTATCAATATAGTCCACGCCGCAGGCAAGGCAGGCATCCATGATCGTCAAATCCTGGTAAGGCAGTGCCAGATTCAAAACTGCCTTGGGCTGCTCCCTTTTTATCAGAGCAGTCAGATCCTCTACATCATCCGCATTCACCTTTGCAGTGGTGATAACGGGAGCTTTCCTTCCGGCCTTTTTGCAATCCTCCTCAATTTTTTCCTTCAGCGTGTCACACTTACTGACCGTGCGGCTGGCAATGCAGATTTCGGAAAATACATCCGCCTTCCCCGCGCATTTTTGAATTGCCACGGAAGCAACCCCTCCGCAGCCAATGATTAAAATTTTAGACATTTTCCGTCTCCTCCCTGTGTTTTTTATCTTACATTTTACAATATCTTCGTCAGTTACAATTTCCTCGTCAGATTATACGCATCCCCGGAAGCTTCTTCCCTTCATCCCTCATCTTCCCGTAGAATGCCTCGCCCTTCCTTCAGCTTCAGTATCCTCATCACACTCTCATTCAGACGCTCTTCTGAAATAACTCCTGTTGCCACCGCATCCAGAAGAGCATCCGCTGCCTCCTGCAAATCAGCGGGACAAAGCAGTATATCCACGCCTGCCTGGACAGCCAGCACCGCTGCCTGCCCGCTGTCACAGGAATCCGTAACAGCCTTCATCTGCAGAGAATCCGTTATGATAACACCGTCAAAGCCCATTTCTTCTCGCAGAAGCCCGGTAACAATTTGATGGGAAAAGACTGCAGGGACATCCGCCACATCCGTTACCGTCAAATGTCCGATCATGACCATATCGGCTCCTGCATCTATTCCTGCCTGAAAGGGAAGCAGCTCACTGCTTCTAAGCTCCTCCAATGTCTTTGTCACATATACTGCGCCCTTATGGGAATCTGCTGACGTGTCCCCATGACCCGGAAAGTGCTTCAAGGTACAGGCTACGCCTCCTGCATGAAAGCCCTCCACCGCAGAGGCCACCAGGGCGGCCGCCTGGGCAAAGTCATCGCTATAGGCCCGATCTCCGATCACCTTATTATCCGGATTTGACCACACATCCGCCACAGGGGCCAAATCCGTATTAAAACCACAGCTTACCATATCCCCGGCAATCACCTTTGCATTTTCCGCCGCCTTTTCCGTTCCCAAGTCCCGGTAACTCATCATACTGTCAATATAGGTGGTTCCCACCGTACTCATCAGACGATTGACCCTGCCCCCCTCTTCGTCACAGGTAAGAATGAGAGGAATTTTAGAATAAGTCTGCACTGTAGTGAGCATTTCCGTTACCTGCTCCCTGCTCACCATATTTGTCTTGTCATATATCAATCCGCCGACAGGATATTCCGTCAACCCCTGTCTGGTCAAATTTCCTGCTTCCGTCACAGGTGACACGCCTGTCACTTGCGACGGAAACACTACAAACAACTGGTAAACCTTTTCCTTCACAGTCATGGATTCCAGCAAAAGCTCTGTCTGGTCCGGCTCAGATTCCCCTGAATCCGACGAATTTTCCAAAGCTTCTGTGCTGAACTCCGCCGAGTATTCTGACGTTTCTGTCATATACTTTGGATCCTGAGATGTTTCTTTATTTTCTTCCTTTGGCAGCTCTCCGCCTTTTGAGAACACTCCAACCCGCAAAATAACCGCCAGAGAAACCACAAGCATCACACCTGCCAACAGCCCTGCGATTACTGCTGTCCTGCGCTGTTTCTGCTCATTCATGACACACCTCCGTTTCCCTAGAAAATCTATTTGCCTTCCTTGCATCACTGCTGTTACATACAGCCACTGGAATCCGGGAAGAATTGCTGAATGGCAATTCTTCAAGGCGAAACTCAGATTTTCTTGGGCAGCAATTCTGGCCGCCTTAGAAAATCTATTTGCCTTCTACACTTCGCAGCAGCTTTTCCACGTAAGCAGGAAGACAAAACGCACCCTCGTGCAGTCTTGGTGTATAATATCGGGTATCCAGCTCCCGGTCCAGGAAACGTTCTTTGTCCAAATCCCGCAGTGGATGGTATTTTTTGGAGGCAAAGCCAAACAGCCAGTGCCCGGACGGATAAGTGGGAATGTGGGCCTGATAAACCCTGCTGATGGGAAAGGTCTCCACAATCCGCTTATGGGCCCGCATACAGGCCGTGGCATCCGCCTCATAAAAGGGACTTTCATGCTGGTTTACCATGATACCGTCTTCCTTCAGCGCCTTATAACAGTTACCGTAAAATTCCTTGGTAAACAAGCCTTCTCCCGGACCGAAGGGGTCCGTGGAATCCACAATAATCAAGTCATAAGCGCCTTCACCGGCACGGACAAATTTCAGACCGTCCTCATAATAAATATGAACCCTTTTTTCATCCAGCCTGCAGGAGGTCCTTGGCAAAAATTCCCTGCACACCTGAATCACCTGCTCGTCGATCTCCACCAGGTCAATTTGTTCAATCTCCGGATACTTTGTAAGCTCCCTGACCACACCGCCGTCCCCGGCTCCGATCACAAGCACCTGCTTTACGTCGGGGTGAACCGCCATCGGCACATGCACCATCATCTCATGATAGATAAACTCATCCTTTTCTGTCAGCATGATATAGCCGTCCAGCACAAGAAACCTGCCAAACTCCGGCGATTCGAACACATCAATCCGCTGAAATTCACTTTCCCCGCTATACAGTTGCCTTTCCACCCGGATCGACAGCTTTACATTGGGCGTATGCGGCTCCGAAAACCACAATTCCATATCCAGCCCTCCCTAATACCTGATCTCTTTCAGCACATTCAGCCGTTCAATGGCTGCATCCTCCGGCCCGGTCATGGAACAGCCCTTCTCCTTGGCATAAACAATATACTCCAGGATCTCCGCTGTAATTTCCTCCCCGGGAGCCAGAATCGGAATACCCGGCGGATAACACCTAACCAACTCGCTGCAGATACGTCCTTTTGTCTCCGCCAGAGGCAGGGACTCCTTTTCCGCGTAAAATGCGCTTTGGGGCGACACCGCGACCTTCGGCTCAATATATTCCTGAGTATACATACCTT
>CAZAMX010000032.1:0-1372 GCA_964486095.1 uncultured Acetatifactor sp.
CAATGATCCGGTCCGTATCTCTTCCGCTTAAGTGGATTACAGACATGGGCCACCGCACAACCCCTGCAGATACATACTTAAATCCTTTCACGGCAAAGCTTCTCTCCACGGGAGCCTTGGCCATGGCAAATTCATAATGCCCCCCCTGGAAATGGTCATGGCTTAAAATAGAGCCGCCTACTATAGGCAAGTCCGCATTGGAGCCTACAAAATAATGGGGAAACTGCTTTACAAAATCAAAAAGCTTGCAAAAAGCCGCGTGGTCGATCTTCATGGGCACATGCTGAAAATTAAACACGATGCAGTGCTCATTATAATAAACATAAGGAGAATACTGGAACCCCCACCGGCTTCCGTTGATGGTCACAGGAATAATGCGGTGATTCTGCCTGGCAGGATGATTTACCCTGCCTGCATATCCCTCGTTTTCCCGGCAGAGAAGGCACTTGGGGTATCCGGACTGTTTTGCATTTTTGGCCGCAGCTATGGCCTTGGGATCCTTTTCCGGCTTGGAAAGATTGATGGTAATATCCAGGTCGCCGTACTTTGTGGGCGCGATCCACTTTATATCCCTGCAGACCCGGTACCTCCGGATATAATCGGAATCCCGGCTCAGCTTATAATAATAATCAGTGGCGGCCTGAGGGGATTCCTGCTCGTACAGCTCCCGGAATCTGCGGATAACCTCACTGGGCCTTGGCATGAGCATACTCATGATTTTTGTATCAAACAGATCACGATAGGTCACCGTATTTTCCTCGATCAGTCCCTTCTCATAAGCATAGTCGCACATCTGTCCCAAGACTGCTTCCAGATCCTCCGGATTCATTGTGACATTCGTGTCGGCACTTTTTTCATTTGCGCCGGATGTGGTATCTGCCCCGTCTCCCGCATCACAATCCTCCGGCTCATCCAGGCCGAACAGCTCTAACAGCTTGTTAAAGGTATATACCTCGTCTTCCTCCGGCACCAGCCCTGTCTGTCTTCCATAGGATACTAATTTTCTGATATTTTCGGTTATTGGCTCCATATTATTCATCCCCATATTTTTTGTTTTCTATTATCCTGCATCTAATAACTGATTTTGTATTCCCCTAACAGCTCCGCAGACCAAAAGTCATTTATTCAATCACCATATTATAATACTCTTCGCCATCATCTTTATCAATATACAAAACAGCATAAAACCGTTTTCCAATGATAGCTCTTAACTTTTGAATATCCGCCAGATCAAAAGATCCGAACTCCTGATAACAGACCGTTTCACTTGTTTTGTTTATTTCTTCATAAAAATCCGTAACAAACAAATTAAATTCATCTAGCATACCTTCGATAGGAATTTGTGGCATATTTTGGGGAGAAGCATCTTCTA
>CAZAMX010000032.1:1382-13795 GCA_964486095.1 uncultured Acetatifactor sp.
CGCCATACCGTTCCGGCTCCATTTCAAATGAAAGCGATGTAACAAAAATCTCCTGCTCTCCGCTGCCGTACGGTGATTTGGTTTTATAAATGCCTTCATCAATCTCCTGAAAGCCGTCTCCTGCATATTTTTCAGGCATAAAATTTTTGAAGTTTTTCATCCGAAATTCCTTTCAAATCTCAATATATTTATCATAAAATATTTGCTTGTCACCACATTTTCAGTTGGCACACAATTCCTTCGGCCCGTCCCCGATTTCCACTACATAAAAATCCGCGGCATATCCGATCTTTTTCTCATATGCGGCGCCCACCTTCTCTATAAAGGTGTCAATGGCTTCATCCTTTACGATGCTGACGGTACAGCCGCCAAAGCCTGCGCCTGTCATGCGGGAGCCGATGACGCCTTCCACCTTCCAGGCCTCTTCCACCAGGGTATCCAGCTCAATGCCCGTAACCTCATAATCATCCCGAAGTGACACATGTGATGCGTTCATCAACTGACCAAACTGTGCTATATCATTGGCTTTCAGAGCCTCCACGGCACGTATGGTACGCCGGTTCTCATATACTGCATGCTTTGCACGCTTTCTGCGTACCTCGCTTTGAATGGCGGATGCCGCCTTCTCAAATCCCGCTTCGTCCAAGTCTCCCAAGGTCTTAATATCCACTTTTCTTTGCAGCTCCGCCAGCGCCGTCTCACACTCTTCCCGGCGCTCGTTATACTTGGAATCTCCCAGGCCCCGCTTCTTATTGCTGCAGGCAATGATGATCTTTGCACCCTTTAAGGCAATAGGCGCATATTCATATGAAAGATCCGCCGTATCCAGGAAAATAGCGTGATCCTTTTTCCCCATGGCAATGGCAAACTGATCCATGATCCCGCAGTTTACTTTGTTAAACTGATTCTCGGAAAACTGCCCAATCAGCGCCAGATCCTGATTGGTAACATGAAAGCCGAAGAGATCCTTTAAAATAAATCCCGTAAGCACCTCCACCGATGCGGAGGAAGAAAGTCCGGAGCCGTTGGGAATATTGCCGTTTAACAGCAGATCCATTCCGCAGGGAACCTTCATCCCCTTCTCTCCGAAAGCCCACATCACTCCCTTCGGATAGTTCGTCCAATCTGCCTCTTTAGAGGGCACCAGATCATCAAGAGAGGACTCTATTACCCCCAGCTGTTCAAAGTTCATGGAATAAAACAAAAGCCTGTTATCCGTTCTCTTCCGTGCCACGCCATAGGTGCCGATTGTCAGTGCGCAGGGAAATACATGTCCTCCGTTGTAATCCGTATGCTCCCCGATGAGATTCACACGGCCCGGCGCAAAATACACTTTCGCATTCGCACTGTCGCCAAATACTTCCTCGAATTTTTTTAATACCATTTCCTTCATTTCTTCCATGCTTGTCATTCCCTCCGTTTTTCCTCTTTATAAGCATTTGCCGCCAAAACCGCTTTCAGCGCAGTTCAATCCCCTTTCGGCTTCATCTGCCCTGTGCCTGCCTTAATCATATTAGAATGACAGACGAATTACCACATCCCAATGTTTTTTGAACCTGTCAAAATGTTGTATATCCTTCTTTCTGCTGCTCCAGCAGCCTGGCAATCAGCCCCTCCACTTCCTGCAGCTGCTCCTTTGTATTTTCCCGATGGCTCTGCCTGCGGTACTGGGAGGGCGACATCCCCTTCAGGGCATGAAACGCCTTGGTAAAGACCAGGGCGTCGCTGTATCCGCAGGAAAGCGCAATACTCTCAATGGGATAGGATGTGGAATCCAGCAGCTCTCTGGCCTTGGTGATCCGAAAGGTAGTCAAAAACTGCTGAGGGGACATTCCCAGATAATTTTTAAACAAGGTGTACAGATAGCTCCTGTTGATGCACACATAATCTGCCACGTCCGTGACCTTGATGGGATTACAGTAATTGCTCTGGATAAAGGAAACCGCCTTCTTCACATACTGGTTTCCCATGTCTTCCTCATCACGGGCCACCACCCCGGCGCTCTCCGCCAAAACAGATAAAAATACGCTCATCTGACCATTACGCCGCAGGTCATTGGCCATACCAAAGGTATTATGCTCCATCATATCCCGGACGATTCCATAAAGCTCTTCGTCCCTGTCACAGGCAAAAATGGGATGTCTGGCAGACAATCCCATTTTTGTCAAATATTCCTCCGCCCGGCTGCCCCCGAAGCCCACCCACAGGTAGCTCCAGGGGTCTTCCGCGTCCGCCTGGTAAAAGGCCAGCTCATTAGGCTGAATCAGGAAGCCGTACCCGGCCTCCAGTCGATATTCCTTGTCATGAAAGCGGAAAATCCCCCGGCCGTTTAGAACATAATGGATCAGGTAATGAGGCTTGGAGGCCGGCCCAAAGCTGTGCAGACTCTCTGTCTGAGAACAGCCGCAGCAGTTTACATACAGGCTTCCCAGCCGATCATTGTCAAAGTCCAGCTTAAACGCTTTTTCCATACGCTGCATCCTTCCTTATGCTGCCGCAATCCTACTGCCGGCTACGGGCGTCCCCATCCGGCAAACGGCCTTCCTGCCGTGCTGCCAGCCCCTTTTCATGACAGGATAAACTCCCTGCCGTCCAAATCCGCCTGTACCTTCTCCAGGTCGGCACGAATGGAAAGCTTCTGAGGACAAGCCATCTCGCATTTTCCGCATTTGATACAGTTCTTTGCCTTGTGCTCCTCGCCCAGATGCTTCTCCCATTCATCCTTCACCATGTTATAGTTGCGGTACATGTGATAGGTATTCCATACCCGGAAATTCCGGGGAATCTCCACGCCCGCAGGGCAGGGCATACAATAGCCGCAGCCGGTACAGCCGTTCTGGACACGGCTGTTAATCAGGGCTACCACCTTGTCTATGGTTTCCTTCTCCTTGTCGGAAAGAGGCTGAAACTCTCCAAAGGTTTTCAGATTGTCCTCCACCTGTTCCATGGTGGACATACCGCTTAAAACCACCTTCACATCCGGCAGACTCCCCACCCAGCGCAGGGCAAAGCTGGCCATGGAAGCGGCGGGATCCAGATCATGATACATTTTCGTAATGTCCTCCGGAAATGCCGCCAGAGAACCGCCCTTTACCGGCTCCATAATCACAAGGGGCACCTGCTTTTCCTCCGCCAGCTTGTAGCCTTTGATCCCGGCCTGCTCAATGACATCCATGTCATTGGCGTCCATATAGTTTAGCTGAATCTGACAGAAATCCCAATCCCGGTAATTAATAATGTTTTCGAATGCAGAATAACCGTCATGGAAGGAAAACCCCAGATACTTGATCCTGCCCTCCGCCTTCAGCTGCTCCAGCCTTTCAATGCAGCCGATCTCCACCATTTCCCGGAAACGGTCTTTGTTCAGAGCGTGCATCAGGTAAAAATCTATGTATTCCGTCTGCAGCTTGTTCAGCTGTTCCTCAAAAATCCGGTCCACATCCTCCACCTTCTTCACTTCCCAGCAGGGCAGCTTGGTAGCAAGATAAAAGGTACCGCGGTCATACTTTTTCATCACACGCCCCACGACCCGCTCGCTCTCGCCTCCGTGATAGGGATAGGCCGTATCGAAATAGTTCACCCCGGCGGCATATGCCTTATCCAGCATTCTTTCCGCCTCTGCCTCGTCAATCTTACCGTCTTCCGTCACCGGAAATCTCATGCACCCAAATCCCAAGAGGGAGGTTTCCACTCCCAGCTTTTCCATTTTTCTCTTTTCCATTCCCATACCCTTCCTTGTCTTAATCTTACTATTTTTCTTTTATCACCTATCACCGCAGCCGCCGTTCCTGTATCCCGGCCGGTAACTCTGCATCGGCAATCTGCACAACTGCCCGGCCCATCAGCCCCGGAGCCGCTGCCGGGCTTAAAATTCATCATCAGTCGATTTTCAAAATCAACCCCAGGATCCGCTTCGCACAGATCTCCATCTCACTGCGGCTCAGGGCTCCCTTTTCCACGGCCTGCAGCAGCCTCTCCGGAAATCCGGTGGCCATCTTCATGTCGTTGCCTGCTTTTACTTCCTTATAATGCTCCCCGCAGGTCCACCAGTCTGTAGTCACCATACCCTCAAAGCCCCACTCGCCCCGAAGAATGTCCTCCAGCATCTCCCTGTTTTCCGAGGCCCTGCGGCCGTTGATAATATTGTAAGAGGACATGATGCTCCAAGGCTTTGCCTCCTTCACAATGATCTCAAATGCCTTCAAGTATATTTCCCGAATCGCCCGCTCAGAAGCCCTGGAATCGCTCTCCCGACGGTTTGTCTCCTTGTTGTTCAGCGCAAAATGCTTCACCGTAGCCGCCACGTGGTTGCTCTGAATCCCTTTTACCATGGCCCCCGCCATCTTTCCCGTCAGGAACGGATCCTCGGAATAATACTCAAAGTTTCTGCCGCAAAGAGGACTCCTGTGAATATTTACGGCCGGAGTCAGCCATGCGCCGATATTATTCTCCTTTGCCTCCGCGCCTCCTGCCGCGCCCACCTTTTCTACCAGCTCCGGATTCCAGGTACAGGCCAGCATGGTGGAACAGGGCCAGGCCGTGGTAGAGACGCCGCAGCAGGGTGCGATCCTCACTCCGGCAGGCCCGTCCGCGGTCATGATATTAGGCACGCCGTACTCCGGTAAATTACCATAGCCGAAGGTATTGGCCACGCCCGTGTTGGGCTGGCCGCCCAAAAGCACCGCCAGCTGTTCGTCGGGAAGCTTGGCTACAAACTCATCCAGAGTCATCCTCCCCTCCGCCACATCAATCAGCTTCGGCGTATTGTCAACATGACCCCACAAATGATAGCTCTCCCGACGCCTCACCACAGGAGCCACACCGTCCGCTTCCTCCTGCGTCAGCTTTGCCGGAAATACACTGGCATCCGTATCCACCGGCTCGCCCTGGGGAAGCTCTTCATATTGGCCGTCCGCAAGCATTCTCTTTTTCAGCTGAGATGGCACCATCCTTGGAGAAAGCTGCTCCACGATCACATCCTCATCCAACACCATCACATAATTATCTTCTACCGTATCCCGCACGGAGGTTCCCACATAGAAACGATACTCTCCTTTTTCCAGCACATAGGCGGATTTTGCCACCTTGCCCAGATCGTCATAGGATGCCATATCGTTGATCTGGAAGCGCAGGACCACTGTCTGGGTTTCTCCGGGCTCCAGCAGTCTTGTCTTGCGAAATGCCACCAGCTCCCTTGCAGGCTTGCCCAGCTTCCCCTGAGGCGCGCTGTAATAGACCTGCACCACTTCTTTGCCCGCCAGCTCTCCTATGTTGCACACGTCCACCATCACCCTGAGATGATGCCCCCGCTTCTCCACCACAGGCATGGACAAAGAAAACCTTGTGTAAGAAAGCCCGAAGCCAAAAGGATAATTCACCTTCTCCCCCGCTCCCGGAATGGTCTCAAAATAACGATACCCCACGTAAATGTCATCCGTGTACTCCACATAATCGTCGGACTCGTGGAAATTATAAGTGGATGGATAGTCTTCCAGCCGCTTGGCAAAAGTATCCGTCAGCTTTCCGCTGGGATTTCCCTCCCCGATCAAAAGCTCGGCCGCTGCCAGGCCGCCCTCGATGCCGCCCTGCCAGGCCATGAGCACGGACTGAATCCTGTCATCCTCCGCAAACCAGTCCGTATCCACCATGCCGCCTACATTCATGACCACAATGACCTTTTCAAAGGAATTCTTCACCGCCTCCACCATGGCCCGCTCAGCGTGAGTCAGGTAAAAATCTCCTTCCTCAAAAAGCTCTCCCTGCGCTTTGTCTTCCTCCGCTTTGTCACCATCCGCCTTGTCATCCTGTCCGGCAATGGCCAGGTTGTCTTTTTTTCCCTTCCTGTCATAGATACTCTTTCTGTCCCAGCCCTCTCCGGAGAAACGACAGATACTTATGACAGCTGTGTCAGTAAATGCCCTGGCCTTTTTCAGCAGCTCTGCGGGCACCTCAGGTTCTACCGTCATTCCGGGCTCCCTGCCCAACCCATACTGCTGCTTTACGTTCTCCCGGTAAAAGGAAGCCAGCTCTTCAAAAATCTCCACATGGTATGCCTTCTCCTGAAAGCCCTGATAGAGATTACGGATATAGGATACGGTTACATCACCGCTGCCCCCGCCGCCCTTCACATAGTCGAAGGCCGCCTTGCCAAACAGGGCGATCCTGCTTCCCTTAGGGATCGGCAGCACCTGTCTGACATTTTTTAACAGTACCATTCCCTCTTTTGCAGCCTCTTTGGACAGGGTAATGTGTTCCTTTCCTGCCGTAACACGGCACCCATCCTTCCCCAGAGGAAGGACCGGCTGATATTTTGCTCTCGCCCATCTTTCCATATGAAATACCATCCCTTTTTTTCTTATTATCCTAAATTTTCAGGCAATTTGCAATCATTTTGTGCATCAAATCATCCTTTTCCTGTTGCCCTAATTTATCCGCAAATATATAATGATAGCATGAGCGGCAGCCGAACATCCGGTCTGCACCGTTCATCAACAAATACAGGAGGTTTTCATTTTATGAAGCGACATTACAAGCCTTTTTCCCTCTGCCTTGCAGCGGTCTTTCTGCTGTCGGGAATTGTTTTTAACGTGGCAAAAGCGGAGCCTGCCCCTTCCGGCAAGGAAATAGATCTTCTTTTTCTCCATGATACTCATTCCCATTTGGAAAGCTTTGTCACTCTGCAGGACGGCCAGACCGCCGCGGTAGGCGGCTTCCCCAGAATCAAGACCCTGATCAATGAGGCAAAGGCGGATAACCCCGATACTCTGGTTGTTGACGCCGGAGACTTTTCCATGGGCACTCTGGTACAGACTATCTTTGCCAGCGAGTCCGCCGAGCTGCGTATGCTGGGCGAATTGGGCTGTGAGGTCACCACCCTGGGAAATCATGAATTTGACTATCGCTCTCAGGGGCTGGCGGCAAGTCTCCTGGCGGCGGCAGAAAGCGGCGATCCTGTTCCTGCTCTGGTGCTGTGCAATATCGACTGGGCAGCCATGGAGGCGGAAGGGCTTACCGAAGAACAGCAGCTTTTGAGGGATGCCTTTGCCTCATACGGCATGACTGACTATACCGTGATTACAAAGGGAGACGTAAAAATTGCGGTATTTGGCATTTTCGGAGAGGATTCCCTGGCCTGCGCCCCCACATGCGTGCTGAAATTCAGAGATGCCTCCGAGGCCGCCGCAGAGACGGTGGCGGACATCAAGGCAAATGAAGATGTTGACATGATCCTCTGCGTATCCCATGCAGGTACAAACCCCGATCAGCAGAAATCCGAAGACGAAATACTGGCAAAGAAGGTTCCCGAAATCGACCTGATTATCAGCGGACATACTCATACAACCCTGGAAGAGCCCATCCGTCATGGCGATACCTATATCGTATCCTGCGGCGAATACGGTAAAAACTTAGGAACCCTTTCCATGCGCCAGCAGTCTGACGGACGCTGGGAGATGACCTCCTATGCCCTGCTGCCCATCACCCCTGCCATTGATGCTGATCTGCCCACCCAGGAACGCATTGACGGCTTTATGAAGTCCGTGGACAGCGACTATCTCTCCCGCTTCGGCTATACCCAGGATCAGGTCCTTGCCCAAAATGACATTGCGTTTGCCACCTCGGAAGACCTGTACAACATCCACACGGATCACAATCTGGGCAACCTGCTGTCCGATGCCTTCATGTATGCGGTCTCAAGGGAAGATACAGGCGACAGCCATCCTGTGGACGTGACCATCGTCCCCTCCGGCTGTGTCCGGGATACCTTTCCTAAAGGTGACATCACCGTGGCAGATGTGTTCAATGCCTACTCCCTAGGGATCGGGCCCGACAGCATACCGGGCTATCCCCTGATCAGCATTTACCTGACCGGAGCCGAGCTGAAAACCGGAGTGGAGATTGATGCCTCCTTAACGGACATTATGCCCTCCGCAAGAATGTACATGACCGGCGTTGTATTTTCCTTTAATCCCCACCGCCTGATTCTCAACAGGGTCACGGATCTTTACCTGACGGATGAAGCAGGCAGCCGCATTGAAATCGAAGACGATAAGCTCTATCGGGTGGTCTGCGATCTGTACAGCGGCCAGATGCTGGGAGCCGTGAACAGCGTTTCTTTTGGCATCCTGACCGTTCAGCCCAAATTTGCGGACGGCACCCCCATCGAAAACATTGAGGACGCCGTTATCACCACGGACCGGGGGACAGAAATCAAAGCTTGGGCTGCCATTGCGGACTATATTAACAGCTTTGAGGACACCGACGGAGACGGCATTTCCAATGTGCCTGCCTATTATAATGAGCTGCACGGCCGCAAGATAGTGGAGGACAGCCTGAACATCATAGATCTGATCAAGAACCCGAACAAATACGCAGTGATTATCGTCCTGGCCGTGATCCTTGTGCTGACAATCCTGGTTCTGATACTGCTGTGGATCATAAAGAAAATACGAAGGATACGGGCGAACTAGCTCACCTGAACCTCCAGGGCAAAGCGTTTTGCCATGGCCTTCAGATACTTCTCCTTATGTCCGGCTGCCGCCAGCATGGGAGCATAGGCGTCCCTGCCGCTGATTCGAAACAGCCAGGGCATATCTCCGAAATGCTCCAGGTACTGTCCGGCGAAATCCAGAATCCCCCGCTGGATTTCCCGGATACCCTCCTGATTTTCATCATATTTTCCAAAGCGCAGCTCCGGCTCCTTTGTCCTGTTTCCGGCTTCATCCCGCTTGAATCCAAAGCCTGTAAACTGCCTGGTGGGAGACGACAGCAACAGCTCCCAGTATACATTATAATCCCTGTTAGGATCATGCTTTTTCATCAGATCCCTGTTATGCGCCATGGAATACATATAAGAAACCAGCTCACCCGACTGCAGAAACGCCTCACTGGCAAAAGGCTCAAAATTATGAAGGGTATTGGTTCCCGCTATGATGCCCTTCACATTACAGGGTATCTCCCACTCCTTCTCCACCAGCGTCTTTAAGGCAATCGCCCCGCTCCCTGCCCAGCCAATGTCCACCGCCGCGGCCTTGCGGCAGCCCGCCAGCACCTTTTCGAATATAAGCTGCGCCGCCTCGTGCTCCTCCTGATAACAGGCCAGGACCCGCTCCCAGTTATCTGTCAACAGCGCTTTTACAGATTCAACATTTTCTGATGTCAGAAAATCCGACCTGCGCAGCCTTCCCGCCCCGTCCTGTGTGAGCGTCTTCTCCGGCAGCTCTGTCAGCAGCCTTCCGTATGCCCGGCCTGCTTCCCCCGCACCGCACTCCGGCACATTCCCCTGCGTCCCTTGCAGTGACTGCTCCGGCAGGCCTCCATCACCCTGCAGCAACTCTGTCAGCAGCTCTTCCAGCTCCATGGAACGAAATATTTCTTCCAGGGAAAGCTTCTGGTTCACCTTATGATCCAAGAAGCGCCTGAAATAATCATAACGATCCGCGGAAGCCATCAGCTTCACCGCCGCCTTTCTGGACCAATAGACATATTCCGTATTTTCTTCCGGATACAGCTTCCTGTACACCTGGCTTAAAATATCGCCGTCCCGGGATAAAAACAGCACCTTGTCCACCTGATAAAGCCTGCAGTATTCATGGACAAAATGACAATAGCCCACCACAAACAGCCCGCCGTAAATATAACCATATTCATATTCAGGAGAAAAGGCCTCCAGACCGCAGTATAAATGGTTATCCACAATTCCGCGATATGCCGCCCCCACAATAGGCGACATATCATAGGCCCGGAACATCAAAGCCTTTTTATGTACATAAGGATAGCGGCAGGGAACTACCCCCTGCTTCCTGGCCATCTCCACATCGCTGCGCTCGTTATCCCCCATATGGACCATTTGGTTTCTATCCAGATTTAGCTCCTTTCGGATCAGGTCATATAATCCGCCTTCCGCCTTGCTCCGGCTATATTCATTGGAAACATAAACCCTTTCCGCCCCGGCAAAGCCCTTTTCCGCCAACAGCTTCTCCAGAAATGTCCGGGATAAATACATATCCGAGGTAATGACAATCCGCTTTCCCATCTCTGACAGCCGGCCAAACACCTGCAGCATAAAGGGATTTCCATAGCAATACCTGCGCTCCAGCTCCATTTCCAGCTCCATACCCTGCCTTGCGGATAAGCCCGTCTTTTCCTCCAGCCGTTTCCAAATGTCCTCCAAACTGACCTCAAAGGAGCCCGCCTGCCTGTGCTTCTCCTGCCTGGCCTCCTGCTCCGCCTCCACCCGCAGCCGTCGGAAGTCCATAAACCTAAGCCTTTCACCCAACAGAAAAAACAACGCCGTCGGTTCGTCAAAAGGCCGAAGCAAAAGCGTGTCAAAAATATCAAAGGAAACCACCTCATACCGAGCCAGCGCATCTACCGCCTCCTGCACGGACAGCCCCTCCTGAAGGCGCATCTGCGATTCGGATTTATCTGTAATCAGCCGCTTTTCCTCATACAGCTTTTCCTTCTCCGGCCGCCCCAGAAACCGACAAAACAATACATAATAACAAAAATTCAAAAAAAGCAGGTACAGCCAGGACAGGGCCTTCATCACGGTTCCGCTGTTATCATGAACCTTATGGTATCTATGAGAAATTCCGCTGTGGCGGTTTACCAACAGCTGATATAATTTCATTTTCATGTCAGCCTCCATACCGCAGCCCTCCTGCGGCTCAAATTAAGATGAAAATGCACGAACTTAGGGCATCCTTTCTCCCAGCTCCAGAAATTCCACCCCTGCGGCATTTGCTATGCCTGCGTACATCTTATCCGTATAACGCCCTGTTTTACAAAAATGCTCCATAACATACTTTGCCGTAAAAGGCATTTCCAGCAAGCAGATCTCATCCAGCGGAAACCATTTGCTGATCCCCTCATTGGAAACCCGATCCTCTCCTGCCTGCTCCTTCAATTCCGCAAAGAAATAATAATTTTGTCTGATCTCGCCCTTGATGCTTCTTAGCGTAATATAACGCAGCCGCAGGTCTTCAATATCCTCCGGCCTCAAGCCCAGCTCTTCCTGCAATTCCCTCAACACACAGGCCCTTGCATCATTCAGTTCATACTCTTCAAAATGACCGCCCGCAGAGCCCGTCCACACATTATTTACCACCCGGCCGCCCTGCCTGTATAAAAGCAGCACCCTCTCCCCTTTCAGCAGGTAGACGGACGTCATGTTGCGCAATTTTCCTTCCATGATGATACCTCCCTGAGCTGCATCTCTCCTATGAGCTCTCAGCAATTTCATTTTAGGTAATGCTGTTACAAATATTATTTTATCATGCCTTGTACCGAAAATCCACCGGACAGTTTTTATTTTAACATCTCCTGACAAATTGAAATTAATGCAGACAAATGTTTCCCCTGTCTGCGTTATAAAAATTTGTAATTTACTGCTGATAGACAATTTAAAAACAGACTCTCATAATAGTGAAAAAAACCAAGGAGCATATCTGCATATGAACACACTAGATACCTGCATCAAAGAATATGTCGAGTACTGTGAATACCGGAAAAGGCTGGATGCCAAAACCTTAAAAGCCTATCAGATTGACCTGAAGCAATATGAAAGCTTTTGTGCTTGTTTTTGTGACCGACTTCCTGACTGCTTTTCCAAAGGTACTGTGGACACATTTATCACCGGTCTGCATAAACAGTATAAACCCAAGACCGTAAAACGCAAAATTGCAAGCCTGAAGGCCTTTTTTCATTACATGGAATATAGAGAAGTACTAAAGGAAAATCCTTTTGCCAAGCTGGACATTCGCTTCCGGGAGGCCAAGCTCCTGCCGAGAACAATTCCCTTTCACTCCATACAGACATTTCTCTCTGTTCTTTATACTCAAAAAAGGCAGGCAGTATCAAAATATCAGCAACGCTGCCGGATCAGAGATATTGCCGTGATTGAACTACTGTTTGCAACCGGAATGCGCATATCCGAATTATGCTCCTTAAAACCGGCTGATATTGATCTCGAAAGCCGTAACATTCTGATTTATGGAAAAGGCGCCCGGGAAAGAATCATCCAGTTGGGTAATGCGGAAGTGATAAACGCTCTGACTTTATACAGGGAAACCTTTTTGGAAGATATAAATACCTGCGGATATTTCTTTGTCAACCGGCTGGGACACAAGCTGTCTGACCAGTCCGTCCGCTTTATGATCAACCATTACGCCGACCTCGCCGGCATCAGCCAGCATATCACCCCTCATATGTTCCGGCATTCCTTCGCCACCCTCCTGCTGGAACAGGATGTTGATATAAGATACATACAAAAAATGCTGGGGCACAGCTCTATAAGTACAACGGAGATTTACACACATGTGTCGAATGCAAAGCAGAAAGATATTCTGGTGCATAAGCATCCGAGGAATTTGATGGAGGTGAATGAAGGATAATTCCTGATTATTCATTATTGA
>CAZAMX010000033.1:0-13514 GCA_964486095.1 uncultured Acetatifactor sp.
CCACATTCAAAAGATACTGCAGGGTAATGACGTCCTGTCCTGAGGAACCAAGGCGCAGAACAGAAGAGGGTGGAACGGTTCCTATCCCTAAGGAAGTTCCTTCACTGTCCAATTCGGCAAGTCTTGTCACGGAGGTATACAGGTAAGAAAGCTTATTCCAGGTGGACTTTCCGACAATGCCATCGGATGTCAGATTGAAAATGCTCTGAAATTTGGCAACTGCTGCTCTTGTGCTTTCTCCGAATACGCCTGTTTCATCCGTGATTGCCGGAATTGCGGGGTAATTGCGGCGGATTCTCTGCAGATAGGTTTGAATTGTCTGTACGTCAAGCCCGGTGCTTCCGGTCTTAAGCGGAGTACCGGGGTAAGAAGAGACAACGCCGGTAATAATATTCGTCTCTGCAATCTCCACGTCCCTTGGATAATAGGAACGCAGTATCTGCAGGGGGCTGTACCCCTGATTTGCCAGTGTCACCGTGCCCCACTGTGATAACCCTGCACAGGCCGCGGTGGTCCCGTTGCAGAAGGACGTAAAATAAGGCGCAGTCTGTCCCTGTCTGCGGACATATTCATTAAATATTTCATCTACAATCAGGCTGATGGACTCATAAATATTTCGCCCATATATAAAAGACTGGTCATAGGCAGTACTGCTTGTTATGTCAAAGCTGTAGCCGCGGCTTCTGTACCACTCGGT
This sequence comes from uncultured Acetatifactor sp., assembly GCA_964486095.1. GTDB lineage: Bacteria > Bacillota > Clostridia > Lachnospirales > Lachnospiraceae > Acetatifactor. The sequence goes on from CAZAMX010000033.1 coordinate 698, forward strand.
ATAAATCCGGTTCAGCGCAAAAGTGATAATTGCGTAAATATTTGCCCGCAGGGACGCATCCGGCCATGTAGGGTAGACCTCGCTGCTGGCAACATTTTTTACATAATCGGGAAAAGACACCTGAACGTTGGAAGCGGATACACCGGGACTGCCCAAGTGTACCGTAATCGGATTCGGGATGACTACCTGACGGAGTACCCGGGACTCTGTAAAAGGTCCCTCCTGATAACGCTCACCTGTCATGGAGACGGCAGGGGCGCCGATCTGTATCTCCGTCACAGTAGGGGTGCGCTGCATCTCCCGCATGGGAACAAACTCAATTGGCTGAATGGCTGTCTCCCCATCCAGAATCGGAATGCCGACAATATGCACCGAATTAAAGCCGTCTGCAAGCGCAAGTACATTATAACTGATAAAAGGTGTTCCGGAAAAATTCGGATCCAAGGACAGGGATCTGCCCAGAGTTTCCAAAGAGATTTTCTCCGTGTTCCCGCTTTCATCTGTTGTCAGTTGATATACACTGTTTTCCTGATCATCCATAATCCGGATCTGTACTCCGCTTAAAGGGAGCGCGTCGTGTGCTGTCCGTGCCTGTATGATCAAATAACCGATCGCCATAAATGATAAATTCCTCCTTTGCCTATATACTATAGATATGAAGAAAAGGCGCGTGCAGTTACTATATTCTTCAAAAATACCCGGTCCTTTGGGAGCAGCTGTAAGCGCAGACCAGGTCATGCCATGCGGTTCGTTGTGTAGGAAGGCGGCGGTCAAGCAGTCGTTTTACACCGGATTTTACAGTGGCGGGCATATGATGTATGTGATATAATAGCAGCATAGTGCGAAAGGTAAGCGCCCGATGAAATCGGGTATGGAGCGCTGAAAGCGTGGATTTGAAGTTTAGAGGCGATAATAACCGTAAAAGAAAAGTTTGACAGGTGTAATGGAATGGAGTAAGAGTATGAACGAACCTATTTGTGGAGAAATACGGCTTGTGGATAATATTTTACAAGCGGAGGATTTTGTGAGGCTGCGCATTGAAACGGGATTGGCCGAGATACCGGTGGAACACGCCGGCAAGGCTTTGCAAAATGGACTGGTCAACGTTTCCGCAATATATCAAGATGAGCTTGTAGGGATGGGGAGACTTGTGGGCGATGGCGCTATGTACTGGTATCTTCAGGAAATAATCGTTTTGCCTCAGTTTCAGCGAAAAGGCATCGGGACAATGATCGTAAAGCATCTGGTTGATTATGCAAAGACAAATTCCGTTACAGGAAAATTTACAACAATCGGAGGGGTTTCCGCTAAGGGAAAGGAACCATTTTATGAGAAATTGGGATTTGAGATTATCTCAAACGGATTGAGGAAGATGATAGAAATTTAGCCAGGTAATTCACCGCAGGCAGGGGAAGCAGAGAAATAAAAACCGGGATTGTATAACCACAATATGTGTATCGCATTTACTGTGGACAATATAGAAAAAGAGTATAAAAAAATTTTAGCATTAGGGGCGGAGATAATTGAAAAGCCAACGAAACGTCCGTGGGGGACAGTAAACATGAGCTTTTATGATCCGGATCGAAATGTTATTTATTTAAGGAGTTTTACATGAATATTAGTTCAATGAGAGTTACGGATGAAAGTGTGCTGAAGCTTTTTTCCGAGCATGATGATTTTATGATTGATTTCCTGGGCGAGGATAAAGTGTATTACACACGATATAATGAGAATGAAAATATAGAAAAGGTATGGGTGGTGTTTTCTGATAATCTGCCGGTAGGCTGTATTGCGTACAGAAAAAAGGAAGAAGGAACAGGTGAGGTTAAGCGTCTGTACATAAAAAAAGAATATCGCGGGAAAGGAATTTCAAAGGAGCTTTTGAAAACATTAGAATGTTATGCCAAGGAGCAGGGGTGTCACACTTTGTTTCTGGATACAAGGGTAACACTTGAACCGGCGGTTTCTCTGTATCGTTCTCATGGATTCAGCATCGTTTATCAGCAAGGGCTTTATATTCAAATGGAAAAGGAATTTCAATTGTAAGAGGCTCCAATCATAAGATTCAGGTAAACAGGGTAATCTTCGGCGGGAAATGAAACTTAAAATTCTAGGACAAAGTTATAAAAATACAAATGGCGGATGTGGATGATAAGAAGGAAGGCTGGACATGGACAAGATTGTTTTAGAGGCAGAGGAAGAGATTAAGATATTGTCTGAGAACGTTGCAGAGGGTCAGCATATTGTTACCGGTGATATAAGAAGGCTGGCTGCAAGACTATATAAAAGGATAGAAGATAAGTCAATTCAAAATGTATTGAGCTTATGTGAGGAATTATTGGAAGAACATAGCTGGGCATTTGGTGTCATTGCATTTGATTGGGCATACAGAGTAAGGAATCAATATTCCGAAACCACATATGACATCTTTTATACATGGCTGAAGAAATATGTCCGAGGGTGGGGGGATTGTGACGATTTTTGCACACATGCCTTCGGCGAATTGTTAAGAAGGTATCAATCTATCTTTGATAAAGTAACAGAGTGGACGAAAGATGAGGATTTTTGGGTGAGGCGTGCATCGGCGGTAATATTAATCCCTGCCATTTTGCATAATGACTATGAAGGAATCAATCCTTTGATTATATCGGACTTGCTTATGACGGATGAACACGATTTGGTGCAGAAGGGATATGGCTGGATGTTGAAATGTCTTTCCCAGGTTGATATGGAAACAGTGAAAAATTATCTGATTCTGCATCATGCGCAGATGCCCAGAACGGCTTATCGCTATGCGCTGGAAAAGTTTGATAAAGAAACGAGAAAAGAACTGATGAATTTATAAATAAGGCGGCGGGTGATGTTTGCATCAGTGAGAAAGCAATAGAAATTGGATCATAAATCGTAAAGCAATTTCTATGATAGACTTGTCAGACGACGCGTGATAGAATACATATATTACGGATAAATAATGTGATTTATTAAGTAAAATATAATATCGGAGAGGAAAATACATCAGATGGAGCATTTTGGGCCCATTCACGAGACATCCTATTTGTCGGCCCCTGACGCAGCGATCTACCGAAAGATCATGCGCTTATTTTATCGAGAATATGAGAAGATGCACTTCCAGCTGTATAAAGAAGAGATTTTCGAGATGATTCGCGGGGACGGAGAGTTTGGAGAGTATTCTTTGGAAAAGCTGGAAGCAGATCTGGAAGCACTGGTCAAATGGAAGAATCTGACCCCGATACAGGATCCGGGGCGGGTCTACACCATAGCGGATTATAAAAACAAGCAGTACCGCTATACCATGTCCGAGTATGCCGTGGAAATTGAACGTTTGACGGTGAGGCTGGAGAATATCCTTCTGGAATCGGGGAATCTGTCCACAAATTTTTTTGTGCGTCTGGAAAAAAGTCTTGAAGATGCAGAGGCGATGGAGCACGCAGGCCTGAAAGAGGTGAACGAGTGGTGGAGTCTGCTGCAGGAGGACTTTAAGCGGCTGAATCAGAACTATCAGGATTACCTTCGGGATTTTTACTCGGGCAAAACGAATCATTTGATGAAATCCGTGGAATTTGTCATTCATAAAGACAAATTTATCAAATATCTGAACGAATTTGTGCAGGAGCTGCAACATCATTCCAGGAGGCTGGAACAGGTCCTGCTGAAGAATCTGTCTCTTATAGAAGAGGTTATTCTGGAGAAGGTCGTACAGAGCGAACTGGATATTCCCCATGCGCTTTTGGAGATTCATGGCAATGTGGAGCCAAGTATACGTGAAAATGTAACCGGGAAATGGAATTCCCTGAAAAACTTTTTTTTGGATTCGCCGACGCATGAGTGTGAATGTAAAAAAATTCTGAGGATCACGAACGATGTGATCCGAAGCATTATTCAAAATGCGGCCCTGATCGTTCAGATTCAAAACTGGGGAATCAGCAGGAAAGACGATTATCGTAAATTTCTGGATTTATTTATGAAATGTGAGGATCTGGAGGAAGCGCACAAACTGTCTGCGCATGTTTTTGGTGTACAGAGGATACTGCATTTCAAAACGAATGTACCACGGGAAGAGGACGCGATCAACAAAAGCGTATATGACGAGCCGGCGGAATTCTTATTGAAGCCTCATTCAAGGACATACCGGGAGAAAAGGGATCGCAAGGGCTTTGCGGACAAGTCCCTGGAAAAAAGACTGCAGAGAGAAAGCTATCTGCGTCGGGCAGAGCGGCAGAAAGCGATCGTCATGCGGTACATAAAAGACGGCAAAGTGGTATTTTCTGAAATTCATGAGGTAATCTCCGAAGATACAAGAAATACGTTTTTGCAGTGGATCGCTCAGGCAAATATGAGCTCTCAGAAGCAGGGGCGAACCGAGTACGGGCAGGAGTACCGACTGGTGCGAAATAAGGGAACCTGTGTCATGCAGTGTGAGGACGGGGCTTTGACTATGCCGGCCTATGTGTTGGAGTTTAAAGGGTTATGAATGAAATTAGGACGTTGCTTGAAAATTACTGGATCTGCAGGGACAGCGATAAGGAAACTTATTATAAAGTAAAAAGAGACATTCCGAATTTCCAAAGGTTTGTTCGGGAGCTGCTGGGCTGGAAGCTGATTCACACGGAGAATCTGTTGAAGCTGGAAAAGAGGCCTGCCCATGCGGAAAGTTTTATGGGAATCCAGGAGTTTACGGACATCAGGGATTACTGTATTTTATGCGTGATTCTGATGTATCTGGAGGATAAGGAAGAGCAGGAGCAGTTCCTTTTATCGGAGCTGATCGATTATGTGGAGACGCAGCTTAAGGTCTATATGGAGATCGACTGGACATCATTTACCCAGAGGAAATCTCTGGTGCGGGTTTTGCTGTACATGGAGAGACTGCAGATGCTGCGAGTCTACGAGGGAAGCAGCGAGGCCTTCGGCAACGAGACAGGGCAGGAGGTTCTGTATGAAAACACGGGATATTCCAAGTATTTCGCTACCAGTTTTCCCGCTGATATTTCCGCCTATGAATCCTGGGCGGATTTTGAAAAAGCGGATTTTCAGGAGCTGAAGGAGGACAGAGGCGTCATGCGCGTCAATCGGGTGTACAGGCAGCTTACGGTATGCCCGGCGCTTTACTGGGACGGAAACGAGGATGCCGATGCGCTCTACTTAAAGAATCAAAGACAGTGGGTTGCAAAATATCTGCAGGAAAATCCGGGCGGGAATTTGGATATATACAGGAATGCGGCGTTTTTGACTCTGGAGGCGGATGACTGCTATGGAAGTGTACATCCCAGAGACGCTATGCTGCCGGAGGTGGTGCTTTTGGTATGTGAGCGCATTCAAAGGCAGCTGGCTGACGGAAAGCTGGAAAAGAAGGAAAATGAGTGTATCTGCTTATCCAGGGAAGTTTTCGCGGAGATGATACGGGGATGCAGGGCAGAGTGGAATACCGGATGGAGCAAGGAGTTTCGGGAAATGGATGAGATCAGGCTGGTGGAAACGGTTCTCGGCTATATGAAAAACTGGCTGATGATACGCTGTGATGAAAAGGAGATCACGGTGCTGCCGGCTGCGGGAAGGCTCATGGGATATTACCCGGAGGATTTTAAAGGAGGTACTATAGATTGAGCGATCGGTGGAAAATGAATCGGATCGGCTTTGTGAATTTCTGGCTGTATGATGAGGAAGACTTTGAATTTATAGACGGGAAGCTGCTTCTGCGCGGTCAAAACGGCTCAGGGAAATCCATTACCACCCAGAGCTTTATTCCCTTTGTGCTGGACGGGGACCGTACGCCAAGCCGGTTGGATCCTTTTGGCTCAAGCGATCGGAGAATGGAATATTATTTCCTGGGCGAAGACGGAAAGGAGGAAGCTACCGGTTATCTGTTTTTGGAATTTAAAAAGGAAAAGTCCGGGCAGTACCGTACCATTGGGATCGGACAGCGGGCCAAAAGAGGAAAGCCCATGGATTTCTGGGGCTTTATCATTTTAGACGGAAGGAGGATCGGGTACGACCTGTGGCTGTACAAGGAGGTGGGCTCGTCGAAGATCCCTTTGGACAAACGGGAGCTGCGATACGAGCTTGGCGAGGACAACTATTTTACCGACAGTCAGAGCGATTACAAGAAGCAGGTCAACCAGTGCATCTTCGGGTTCCGGAAAGCGGAGCAGTATGAGCAGTATATCAGGCTGCTGGTGAAGGTCCGCGCGCCGAAGCTTTCCAAGGAGTTTAAACCGACAAAGGTGTATGAGATCCTGAATGATTCCCAGCAGACTTTGGCGGATGAGGATCTGCGTACCATGGTGGATGCCATGGAAAAAATGGATGAGATTCAGGAAAGCCTGGAGATGTTGAATCGGGCTTTCTCGGATGTCAAGATACTGCGAAACGAATACACCAGATACAATCAATACATGCTTGCGAAAAAGGCGCAGAATTATCTGGCCAAGAGGCAGGAGGTTGAGACTGCACAGAAGCAGCTGGATACTCAGACGCAGAGGAAGCAGGAGATCGAATCGGAACAAAAGGATAAAACCCTGCGGCTGGAAGAACTGGAAGAAAAGAGGAGGCTGGCGGAGGCGGAGCGGGACGGACTCCTGGATACGGACCTGGAAGAAATTGACCGGAAGCTGGACAAGGCAAAAACGGATAAAAGGGAAGCAGAGGCCCAGGAAAAGAAGTGGGAGAACAGGGTTCAGGAATGTAAGGAACGGATTCGGACGGCGGAGCAGCAGCTAAAGGAGCTTCGGGACCGTCTGGAGCTGGGCAGGCAGAGGCTGAAGGAAGAAAAAGCGGAACTGGCGGAGCAGCAGGAAACCCTGCAGTGGGATCAGCATGAAAAAGTTCTCCGGCTGATAGGAACCGAAGCGTATGATCAGACGGAAGAGATTGCAAAAGGTCTTGTGACGCTGGAACGGCAGCTGGAGGAATGTGCAAGGGCGATCCGGCAATACGAAGAGCTTTGCGGGCAGTATGATGAGCTTGCACAGGAGCTGGAACAGCTGAAAGCGCAGAAGCTCGAGGGAGAGCAGGAGCTGGAGGCTGCCGGGGAGCAGGTGGTTCTTTCCATGGATCAGTGGATTACGGACATCTTTGATTTAAAAAGTGCTTCTGCAGAGTGGCATCCGGTGACAGACTTACTTAAAGAGCTGGAAGAGAGGATACGGCAGTATCGATCCGTGGAGGATGCAGGAGTTCTGCAGGAATTACTGCGCACAGATTATGAAAGGCAGCGCCTGGAATTGATCAGTATAAAAGGGGACAGAGAACAGACGCTGAAAGCGCTGCGGGAAAGGCTGAAACAGGTCGAAGAAGAGCTTGCGCGGGTACAGAATCAGGAGGAGCTGGAGCCTGAGCGGAATCAGGATGCGGCGGCTTCCCGGCTTGCCCTGCAGGAAGCGGGCATTGCGGCGATTCCGTTTTACCGGGCAGTGGAGTTTTCTGATGATTTGGACGGGGCGTCCTGCGCGCGGCTTGAGGCCCAGCTGCAGCAGATGGGAATTTTGGATGCCCTGGTGGTATCGGCGGAGGACATTCCCCGGATACGGGAAAGGTGTCCCGCATTTCTGGATACTGTTTTATATGTGAAAGAAAGAGGAACCTCCGATTTTTCCGGTCTGACAGCCAGCGAAGACCTGGAGGTCGGGCTGAAGGAAGCGGTTGCCGGGATCCTAAGCAATATTTATGAGAAGGAAGAGCGGGAACAGGGCATTTATCTGGGAAGAGACGGGTGCTTTCGGCAGGGCGTTCTGGCCGGTAAGGCGGACAAAGAGGGAGAAGCGGAGTTTGTCGGGCAGCTGGCAAGAAAGAGAAGGCGGGAACAGAAAATTCTGGAGCTGCAGAAAAAGATGAACGGGCTTTCGGAAGAGGTATCCGCAATGGAGGGTGAGGTCGTACAGACAGGCCTTCGTCTGGAGAAGCTGCGGCAGGAATATCAGGGATTGCCGGGATTCTCCGGCATCAATGCCGCCCTGGGCAGAGAGAGGGAAATCGGTCTGAAGCTGCAGGTGATAAGCGGGGAATGGGAGAAAAAGGGAAACCAGGAGAAGGAGCTGGCACAGAAGAAAAATCAGCAGTATCAGGCGGTGCTACAGTTGTGCAGGCCTTTTCCCTACGGAAGGACAAGGGCGGCCTACGACGAGGCCTGCGCCGCATTGGAAGAGTATCGGCGTATCTGGCAGGGAGTCAGAGAGGAACTGGGACAGATCGAGACGGCGCGCCTGAGTTGTGTGGATAAAGAAGATCAGGCCGCCCGGGGAGAGCAGGATCTGGACGATGCCTTTGTGGAGAAGCGCCGCTGCGGCACCAATGTAAAGGAGTACGAGATTCAGATCCGGCAGTACGAGGAATATCTGAACCGTCCGGACATTGTGGAGAAGGCAAACAGGCTGAAGCAGATCAAGGCGGAGTTGGAAAGCATGTCTGAAGAATACGGTAAGCTGCGGGAAGACCTGGTACGTCTGGACGAGAGATGGCAGGCGCTGCTGGAATCCGAGCCAAAGCAAAAGGAACGGCTGCAGCAGGCCATCGGGGAGGAAACCTGCCTTCGGAATTATTTTGAGGAAGAGCTTGCCCTAAGGCTTGTGCTGGAGAGGGGGAGCCGTACTCTTTTCGACTGTGCCAGGGAAGCGGCAGGCGTGCTTCGGGAAAGTGACAGAACAAGAGAGCCGGGGGATCTGATACAATCTCTCTACCAGGTGTATCAGCGGCATAACGGCAGTCTGGCAAACTATGGAACCGCCCTGGAGGATTGCTTCGCGGCAGATGAGCCCGCGGGAATGACAGATGTCGGCAGTGTTCTTCGGAAACGCGTGCGTGTCGTATCCGTATGGAACGGCAAGAAGGTGTATCTGGAGGAATTTTACGGGATATTGAAGGCTGCCATTGAGGAAACGGAGCTTCTGATCCAGCGCAGGGATCGGGAGCTGTTTGAGGATATTTTGTCCCAGACCATCAGCCAGCAGCTGACGGACCGGATCGCAGAGAGCAGGATGTGGGTTTCTGTTATGTCGAAGCTGATGCAGGAAATAGATACATCCATGGGCCTGACCTTTTCTTTGGACTGGAAGCCCAGGGGAGCGGAGAACGATGAAGAGTTGGACACCACAGAGCTGGAGAAGATTCTGCTCCGTGACCGGGCACTGCTGACGGTGGAGGACATTGAAAAGGTGGCAGCTCATTTTCGCAGTAAGATTCGCATGGAAAAGCAGCGGCTGGAGGAAGAAGGCACTGTCATCAATTATATGGATCTGGTGAGAGATGCGCTGGATTTTCGGAAGTGGTTTGAATTTCAGATGTATTTCCGTCGGGGTGAGGAGCAGAGGAAGCCTTTAACCAATGCGGCTTTTAACCGCTTCAGCGGCGGCGAAAAGGCGATGGCTATGTATGTGCCTCTGTTTGCCGCGGTCAACGCACAGTACAAGATGGCGGATAACGCGGATCATCCCCGCATGATTGCGCTGGACGAGGCGTTTGCGGGTGTGGACGATAAAAATATCAGCAGTATGTTTGAGCTGGTTCATAAGCTGGACTTTGACTATATCATGAATTCCCAGTCATTGTGGGGCTGCTTTGAGCCGGTGAAGGGGCTGCGGATTGCAGAGCTTTTAAGACCTCAGAATTCACAGATAGTTTCAGTGATTCGCTATACGTGGAACGGGCATGAGAGGATATTGGATGAGCAATAGCAGGGAATGCGCGGAGTATTTTAAAAGTCTGAAGGAATCGAAAAGGTGCTTTCAGGAGCTTCGGAAGAAGTGGCGCTCTTACGGAAGGGCAGCCGGGCAGATCACGATGAAGGGTACTTCTCTGGAAGAACGTCGTATGATCGGCGGGATCATTGGGAAGGTGTTTTATGACGAGGCGATTCGATTTTCCTTTCAGGAGTTTGAACAGGGGCTGCAGAAAACCAGGTTTGCCCCGGTGGAAATGAAAGACGTCCTGGAAGAGTACTTTGGGGAAAAGCTTTCTACCAATCAAGGGCAAAAGGCGGAGACGCAGCAGGAGAAAAGCAAATTTCTGAAGGAGCTTGGCGATTTTTTCCTGAATCAGAAGAGTCGGGAGCCGATAGCTTCCAGTAAAGAAGCTATAGTTTCCGGTAGAGAAGTCGTGGTCCCTGATGCGGAGTCTGCTGCTTTTTCCTGGATTCGGGATCTGGAGGCGCAAAAAAAATACGGATATCAGATGCTGATTAGGGAATACGGAAAAGATTGCAGGCAGGCGCAAATCCTGGCTGAAAATGTAGGGGAAGCCCTTGTGCGGCTGGAGAAGGCAAGGGTTGAGGGGAAGGAAAGCCCCCTGGCAGTATTTGCGGCAGACATTTCCGGCAATCCGCACTACTTTGATCGTGGCACTACGGCAGGACAACTTTTGGTTCATGGAATCTGTTATCTTGGAAAGACAGCATTTCCGGAAAGCGCCCATCAATGGCGGGGTCTTCTGCTGAGCGTGGGAATCGTGCCGGACAATGTGTCTTCCATGGTGCACGCATTCGGCCTGCACCTGCGGACAAAGAAAGGCTGGCACCCGGCCTATGAGGCCTTTTGCGCACGAAAAGAGCCCTGCGTTATTACGATGGAGAACCTGCGGGGAGTGACGGGCATAAAAGTGGCGGGGGACAGGGCGTATGTGGTGGAAAATGAGATGGTATTCAGTTATCTCCTGGACAAAGGGAAAGGGAAAGACCTGACCCTATTGTGTACATCCGGGCAGCTTCGAGCGGTGGCATTGGAGTTGATCCCGTTTATTCTGGATTCCGGTGCGGAAATTTATTACAGCGGTGACATGGACCCGGATGGGCTGAGGATAGCAGACAGGCTGTGGCAAAAATTTGGTGACCGGATTCGGATCTGGCGGATGTCCCCTGGGGATTATGTAAACGGTCTTTCGGAGGAAAGCATTGGGGAGACAGGTATGGCTAAGCTGGAGAATATCAGTAACCCCTTGCTGCAGGAAACCGCTGCCTGCATCAAGGAAAAGAGGGTAGCGGCTTATCAGGAAAACCTGTTGGGGAATTTGCTGGAGGATTTATAGGTATTTTTCAGCAGGAAAAGACACAGAATCAGCACCAGAGGGAACAGGCATCCGACCAGCATCCCTTTTTTCAGGTCATTGTCTGCATTTTGCGTAATGGTGCCTACCAATCCCGGTCCGAATGCACCGCCTAAGTCCCCTGCCATGGCAAGCAGGGCGAACATGGCCGTTCCGCCCTCAGGCAGCCGCCCGGAGCATATGCTGATGGTTCCGGGCCACATAATGCCCACGGAAAAACCGCACATAATGCAGCCGATCAGTCCCAGTACGGGATTGCCGGATATGGAGGCTGACACATAGCAGAGCAGGCACAGGCAGCCTGAGCCGATCATAAATTTCATCAAATCAAGCCTGTCGCCGTATTTCCCGAAAATAACGCGGCTGATTCCCATAGTTACCGCAAACATACAGGGTCCGGCCAGATCCCCCAGGGCCTTTGACAATCCGAGAGCCGATTCGGCATAAGCGGAAGCCCATTGGGCCATAGACAATTCGGAAGCTCCGGCGCATATCATCAGGACAATAGCAAGCCAAAAGACAGGAACCCGCAGCAGGCGGCTTATCTTCATGCCCTTACCGTCCTCTGCCAGAGGTTCGATGGGACAGGTGGCAAAATTATAAATATTGTAAAGCGGTATCAGGGCCCATATGCAGGCAAGCCATTTCCAGCTGCCAATGCCAAAAGCTGCAAAGAAGAAGGTAGACAAGAGGATAACGCCTACCGAGCCCCAGCAGTAAAAGGAATGCAGCAGACTCATGGCCGCTTCCTTGTGATCAAAAGGGCAGGCCTCTACAATGGGGCTGCCTAATACTTCAATTAATCCGCTTCCCACCGCATAAATGATGACGCACAGGATAATTCCGGTCAGGGGATCCGGAAGGAGTTCCGGCAAAAAGGCAAGCCCCACCAGTCCCACAGCAGAAAACAGTTCGGAAGCTATCACACATCTGCGGTATCCGATGCGGTCTGCAAAATAAGAGCATAACACGTCTATAATCAGCTGGGTCAAAAAGAAGACCGTGGAAATAAGGGCTATTTTTCCCAAGGGAATGTTGTAGTCGCTGTGAAATTTCAGAAAGAGCAGCGGGGCAAAATTTGCGGCAATTGCCTGAGTGATAAAGCCCAGATAACAGGCTGTCAGCGTCTTTTTATAATTTTTGACCATGTTGACATTTGCTCCCTTCATTGTTACAATGAGTTACATTATATGGCAGGATGAAATACATATCAATGAAGTATTTCGCAAATTTATTACACAATATAACAAAACTAAACGGGAGCGGTCTCATGACGGAATCTGATGGATACGGCAAAATAAAAACGGATGAATCCTTAAGAGAAACAGTTCATCACGGAAGCGAGGAATACCCGTTCCAATATTATCTGGAGGATATTTGGCTTTTTGATTTTCATTGCATAGACTGGCACTGGCACCCGGAAGTGGAATTTGTATTGATTGAAAAAGGAACGGCGGATTTCCTGATCGGAAGCGAAAGATATGTGTTGAGCGCCGGAACGGGTATCTTTATAAATTCCCAGGTGATTCACAGATTCGAAGCGGCAGAAAGCACCATAATTCCTAATGTGGTGTTCTCACCTTTGCTGCTTGCCGGGGAAGAAAGCCTGATTTACCGTAAATTTATACGGCCTGTTCTGGACTCGCCGTCTGAATGCCTGATTTTTTCTCCCGATGATCCCGGGCAGAGGGATACCCTGGATGTGCTGGCATCCGTGTTTGCTCTTCAGAAGTCGGACGAGGTATGTGAAATCGAAACGGTAGAGCTG
>CAZAMX010000034.1:0-13513 GCA_964486095.1 uncultured Acetatifactor sp.
GTTCACCAAAGCAACTGATAACAGAGCTGGATAACAGAAGAAAGCCTGCCGTCAGACTATGCACCTGAAAACATATATTCATTCGGCCCCTGATCTGCTATAATAGGATTAACAAAAATTATTAATTTTTTGAATGGATTCTTTCCCGACCTTCGTATTATTAGTGAAGTAGTAAAAAAAAGGAGGACTTATCATGAAAAAAATACTTTTAGGTGTATTAACAGGCGTACTGGTATTATCTGCCGGATCGCTTCATGTCTCTGCCGCATGCCATGGAGCCGGACGGCGCGGCTGTACTGCGAATACACGCGGCTGCGTTACTGTTGTGGAAACACCTTCCGGTACAACTACTGACACCGCAGACTGCAGTCGTTCCTGTTATGTGGATGAGAATGAAGACGGCGTCTGCGACCTTTGCGATACAGAGCACGGGAGCTGCGCAGACGGTGAATGCTTTATTGATGCCGACGGGGACGGTATCTGCGATAACTGTAATGCTTATCACCGGTGCGGAACAGCTGACGGAAACGGCCCGTGTTATGTAGACGCAAACGGGGACGGTATCTGCGATAACTATGACAGTCAGGCAGCATGTCCTTCCGGAAGAAGCGGACGCAGTTCTCATCACAGACGCGGATGCCATAGATAAAGGGAAATCATCATGCGGGACGAACAGGAGGTAAACAAAGCCATCGAGCGATATTCCGATACCGTTCGACGGCTTTGCATGATACATTTGAAAAATCATGCTGACACCGAGGACATATTTCAGACAGTATTTCTGAAATATGCCCTTAGTTCCGTTACGTTTGAAAATGATGAGCAAGAAAAGGCCTGGCTTATCCGGGTTACGCTCAATGCCTGTAAGGACCTGCTCAAAAGCTTTTTCCACAGCCGCATAGTATCTTTGGATGAAATTAAGGAACAGCCTGCAACGCCTTCTCCGGAACACCGGGAGGTCTTAGAGGCTGTTCTTTCACTGCCGCCAAAATACAGAGACGTAGTCTATCTGCATTACTACGAAGAGCTGACTGCTCCTGAAATCGGCCGTATTCTGGGCAGAAATGTGAATACGATCTATACGTTCCTGACACGCTCCAAAAAAATGCTGCGTGAAAAGCTAAAAGGTGATGAATATGAATGATAGAATAAAAGAGGCCTTCGACCAGGTACGGGCAGATGAGGACTTAAAAAACAAGACAAAAGCATATCTTGCGCAAAAGACAAGGGGATATACCAGGTCTGCGAAGCGATCTCCCTGGCTTTACGCGGCGGCTGTCTGTGCATGTCTGCTGTTTTTGCTGATCGGCGGACCCTTGCTTTACTTTACCCCAACTTCTGTGATCAGCATTGACATAAATCCCTCTCTGGAGTTAAACGTCAACCGCTTTGACCGGGTCATCTCCGTAAACGCTCTAAACGCCGACGGACAAAATCTGGCGGCGGCTTTCAATCTGAAAAATAGGAATTATAAAAATGCGCTGGAGCTGATATTGGAAAATCAAAACGTTATTTCCCTGTTAGCCGGAGACGAAATCCTGGCCATTACCGTCACAGGCTCCGATGAGACACAATCTGTCAGAATCTTTTCGGATCTTGAGACCTACACCGCCGAACACAGTAATATTCACTGTTACCATTCCTCTACGACAGAGGTGGCAGACGCTCATGAATCCGGCCTCTCCTGCGGAAAATACAGGGCTTATCTGGAATTAAAGTCCCTGGACCCGGACATTACGCCGGAAGCAGTACAAAGCATGACCATGAGAGAAATTCAAGATTTGCTTTACAGCCTGTCCGACAATCCCCAAAATGAAACAACGCCGGTGGAGCCGTCTGATAATGAACACGGCCATCATGGCTCCGGCAATCACAAGGAAAACACCGGCCATCGAAAAAAGCATAATGCCGGCTGGTAGATTTACCTTATAACCGATTTTAGACTTATGTAACAGGCATATCATGGCAGAGGGCGGCATGCACCCCTTATGGGAGTCATACCGCCCTCTGCTTGTCAATTGTGGTCAGTTAATTGCATCCGCAATCTCTGTCGTTACCGCAGTCATTGTCCCGTCTGGGCATCGGAGGATAATCCTGCCAGGGCGGAGGAACCATGCCAGGGCCGTCGCAGACAGCCTGTTCCCGTTCCTTTGCCTCACGAACATCCCGCAGTGCTTCCCTTGCATCTTCTTTTGCTTCCCGCACTGCCTGCCGGGCGGATGCGCATTCTCTGCAGTTGTTCCCACAGCCGCAGTCATTGCCGCGCCTACAGTTGCCGCAGCAGTCATTCATTCGCCCGCAGCTGCCGCAGCAGTCATTGCCGCGCCCACAGCTGCCGCCAAAGCCGCCGCAGCCAAACAGTAACAATAAAATGATCCAATTCATATGCTCACCATATTTTACTTTTATGGTATCATATGCTCTTAAGTTTATTCCGTGCCGGTCCCAAAACTAACAAGTTGACCTGTGAACAGCTGCCTGTTTTTCTCGCATCAGTCTGCGCCTGATCCAGGCAAACGTCTTTGCTTCCCCTTCTTCAGCCAGCATTCTCAGCATTCTTTCCAGCTTTTTTGCCGTTTGGGGATGTATCTGCTTTCTGGCTCTGCCCTGCAGATAATACTCCAGCGGAGACGAATCCGTATAATCCTTTCCTTTATATACCTTGCTGGCCGCAATTCGGTCCATCACCATCTCTACAATATACTTATCCGGCATGGGCACCGGAACTACGCTCCCCCTTTTTGACGGGTCGCTGGAATAATCCGTCCAATACTCAAAATGATGCCTGTTTCTTCCCTTGTGGTGCATCCACGCCGCAGAATATCCCTTTGCTTCCCGCTCCGCATTGTTCGGACTCCTGTTACCCTGATAATACCTGGCTCCCACCATAAACTCCAACGGACTGTACTTGGACAGATCATGCAGGATTCCCTGCCGATACAGCCCCACCTGAAAACAGCCCTGTGCCACCAGGTACTTATGATATGAAATTGTCTTAAAATGCTCCCATGCTTTTCCCATTATTTATTTTTTCCTGCCTTTTTGTTTCCGGACCTGGTGGCGCTGACTAAAACCGCGATACTTCTGGGTTCCACCGTCACGCTGCTGTCCGGATTATCCTCCCCGGCAGGCTCCGGAACATCTTCCGTCCCAGCCGTGGCAAATGCCATGCGCCAGCACATGCCCTTCGGCAGCTTTGGCAGCGCAAGCCGGTGACTCTCCCAGTGCATATTCATGGCAATATAGATAAAGTCATCGTTCTTACCGTCCTTAGTTTTTGCATAATTTCCGCAGAGCATAATGCCCACATGACGGTTATAACCGTCCAGGCAGGGCCTCCACGCGCTTTCCCCGTGATAGGACAGATCCGGATAACCGCAGGAAATGTGATCCATCAGGCAAAGCCGATGTTCCTGATGCAGAATCGGATGCTTTTTCCGAAAGGCCACTACCTGTTTCCAAAACTCCAGAATCTCTCTGTTTTTCTTCTCCAATCCCCAGTCAAGCCAGCAGATCCCGTTATCCTGACACCAGGGATTATTATTCCCCTTCTGGGTGTTTCCGAATTCGTCACCCATAAATATCAATGGTGTGGACTGAGTCAGGAGCAGCATACAGATGGCATTTTTAATCTGCCGCATACGCAGCCGCCTCACCCTGCGGCTTCTGGTAGCTCCCTCTTCCCCGCAGTTCCAGCTTAAATTGCAGGAATTTCCGTCCCTGTTTTCCTCTCCATTGGCCTCATTATGCTTATAATCGTAGGATACCAGGTCCGCCAGGGTAAATCCGAAATAGTTGGTTAGATAATGGATCCGCCCCGCTTTATCGGGAAGATACCTCATATGGCTCAGGGCGCTGCCCAGCATGTTCTCATCTCCCTTAAGCAGCCGCCGCATATCATAAAGATAACCGTCATTATACTCCGCCAGATGAGGAAACCGAACCTTAGTTATCTTATTATAAACCGTTTCCTGTCCTAACCCTTAATTCATGATTTTTTTGTCCGCCAGCTAATGGTCACTCGCAAGCATGTCCACAGGAAGGTTTTCCCCCATGAGATGAAAGCCGTCCACATGGTATTCCAGCGCCCAGAAGTGCAAAATCCCCGGGATCTCACTTCGGTCCGCACTCTCCGGGAAATAAAACTGCATCACCAGTTCCATGTTGTTTTTATGCAATGCCTTTACCAGGCTTTTAAACTCCTCCGGTGCATTGCCGGAAGCGGCATATGCCGCCTTGGGCGCATAATACAACCCCAATTTATAGCCCCAGTAATTTATTCTTTTTTCACCCTCAGGCTGTGCCGTTTCCGGCACACAGTAAGCCGGCAGTTTTCGGTCCGTTTCATCCTCCGCCTCTGCAAATTCATAAGCAGGCTGCAGTTCCAGAGTCGTGACTCCAATCTCCTTTAAATATGGAATTTTTTCCTCTATTCCCGCAAAAGTTCCCCGATTCGCCACCCCGGAAGAAACATGCTTTGTAAAGCCTCTCACATGCAGACAATAACACACGGCCTCACTGTAGGGAATTTCCGGGCATCTGTCTCCCGCCCAGTCATAATTTCCGGCTAAAAAGCCCGCCCTCTTCCCGTTTTTTCCTTCTTTTTTCCCATACACATATTTCCCCGGGAAAATACGCCCATGCTCATCCGGCACAATCTCCTGGCCCTTGTAAAATCGGTATGTCACAGCCTCCGGCCTTAAATCCGCCACCGTTTTGCAATAGATATTTCCCCTTCGGTCTTCCTCCGAAAAAGGAATCCTCTGCAGCTGCCTGCCGGTGCGGGAATCATAAAGCAGAATGCCACAGTCAGCCTCATCGGACACAAAGGAAAAACTGATTCCCTCTGCCTCCGGTCTTGCGCCCAATGGGTAAGGATTCCTGTTGTCATTCTTATTAGCCATATTCCGTCCTCCATTCCGCTGTCTTGCTTTCAAATCCTGTAAATTGTAACTTTAATTATAATGGATATGCCCTGAAATCACAAGGGGCGATTGACAAACAGACAAAATTGACGTACTATTCAGCCATAACGTAATGTCGAGGGCTGTCCGCCATGCGGAATTGCTGCCTGTCAGGAGGCACCCATGAAAAAGAAAACAAAGATAAAATATGTGATTGCTGCCGCAGTTCCCATACTGGTGTTAATCGGCCTGATCGTTCTGTCCTTCGATCCGGCACGAGACGCTGTTCTCACCGCTGTAGCCGGCTTCTGGGGCGAACAGACAGGCACGGAGGCCGAGCCCTCCCAAACTCCTGTTTCCTCTCAGGAAATCCGTACCTTGAATCCGGAACCCATTTCCACACCGGAGCCCACTCCTTTGCCTGAGCCTGCCTTTCAGGAATATGACATCACCCTTCTGGCCCTGGGCGATAATCTGATGCACATGGGCATCGTCAAAACCGGCAAAAAGGAAGACGGCACCTATGATTTTTCTTTCCTGTTCGACAATATCCGCGATTACCTGGATGCCGCCGATATAAAAGTTATCAATCAGGAGACGATCCTCGGCGGCAATGAGCTTGGATTTTCAGGATTTCCCCGCTTTAATTCTCCCACAGAGACAGGAGATGCCATCGCCGAAGCGGGATTTAACGTAGTACTCCATGCCACCAATCATGCCGCTGATCAGGGTTTGAACGGTATCCTTAATTGCTCCGCTTACTGGGCAGCCTCACACCCTGAGGTATTAATGACCGGTATCACCGGCGAAAAGACAACTGCCTCCGCCAAAAATGAAGACTCCGCCGGTTACAGCGAAGCCGACGCCAGGGACATTGATTCCGACACGGAGAATATTCCCCTGCTGCAGGCAGGCGATGTCACATTTGCCATTTTAAACTATACCTATGGTCCCAATGTCGAGACCCTTTCAAAATCCCTCATGGGGCATTTAAATATGCTCTGCGCATACAATGAAAAAAACGGACGCATTGACTTTACCAGCTTAAATCCTCAGGTACTGGAAGAAATCAAAGCTGCCGAAGAGCTTGCGGATGTTGTGATCGTATTTCCCCACTGGGGCACGGAATACCAAAAAACGCCTTCCGCCTATCAGCAAAAATTTGCCCGGGAAATGACTCTGGCCGGCGCGGACCTGATTATCGGGACCCACCCTCATGTACCGCAGCCTGTGGAGAAAATCACTGCCGAGAACGGCAACACCGCCCTGTGCTTTTATTCTTTGGGCAACTATGTATCCACTCAGAAAGATCCCCTGTGCATGCTGGAGGAAATGGCCTGGATTACCTTTCATGTCACGGAAGAGGGCGTAACGATCGCAGAAGAACAAACCGGCGTCCTTCCTCTGGTCTGCCATTACAAAAGCGGCCCCCTCCGACTGGAAAACGTTTATTTTCTGGAGGATTATACCGAGGAACAGGCAGCGCGCCACGGTATCCGCAGCTACGGCGGGGAAACACTTCGTCTCTCGGATCTGCAGACCTGGTGCGACGAGATCATCGGCAGCTGGGTGCTGAAAAAATCAGACCTTCTGTTGCCCTAAGGGTCTATCAGATTCTTCACCCCCAGTATGTTGTCGTAATCCGCTCTTTGTGTAACTACGCCCTTTCTGGAATTTGCCGCATGAATGATCTGTCCGTCTCCGATGTACAGAGCCACATGGGTACATCTGCGGGAACCGTAACAGATAATGTCTCCCGGCTGTACCTCACTGTAGGATATACTTTTTCCCGCATTGGAAAGCTGGCCTGCCGGAGTTCTGCTGATCGAATAGCCAAACTGGGCGTAAATTAAGCTGGTAAAACCGGAACAGTCCGTTCCCGTCTCCAATGACTGTCCGCCATGGACATAGCGATTTCCCAAAAACTGCATGGCATAAGCCACAATTTCCGCACGCAGCTCTTCATTAGTGGAATATTCCCCTGAAGGCGGCGTCACCGTGACTGCAGTATCCTCCGCCGCCTGCGTCTCCGATACATTCTGCCGCTGCTCCAATGCTTTCCTTGCCGCCTGCTCCGCCGCGATTTCCTCCAGCGTCTTTGCATAGACGAACTCTTCTGCCACCGTTACATATTCCGCAGCCACGTACCCTGTCTTACTGTCCGTATACCGTATCTGCAGCCAATCGCCCAGATTCTCCAGAATTTCAACCTTTTCCCCCTTGTCAATATAGCCGATCCTTTTTGTCTCCACATTCGGCTCCTGCCGTACATTCAAGCGGCTGGCCATAACCACGGCATATCTTGTCACATAATTATCTATCACCTCTGCCGCAGCCTCTCCGTACAAAAAGTATTCCGCCTTCATGTACCCTTCTACATTGCCGGAGACCACCCGGAACCAATCGCCGTCTTCCCCCGGCACCGTTTCCAGCACCTGTGCCACCGCACCGGAGCCGATCTTTCCCACAATGCCACTGCCCGTATCCGGCCCTGAACGGACATTTACATAACTTCTCACATCTGCAATGGCAAGATCCGCATATTCATTCTCCGGCTCTTCTTCCGGTCCCGGAATACTTCCTTCCGGTCCGGCTTCCTCCGATTCCGTTCCATCCGCCACCACGCCGCTTCCCGGTTCCGTTCCATCGCCTTCCGCGCCGGTGACTCCGGTTTCCGGTCCGCTCTCACCCTCCGAAGCCGGCTGCACCGCCGGAACACCTTCTTCCGGTCTTAAATCAGCCCAAATTCCTCCTGCCATGCACGGCAGCGGTCCTTCTGCGTCAGTCAAGTCCGCCGTTTCGGCCATATTTCCGGTTTCTGCCGTATCCTTTGTTCCAGCCGCAGCTCCGGTTTCAGCTGTATCTTTTGTTCCAGCCGCAGCTCCGGTCTCAGCTATATCCTTTGTTCCGGCCACAGCTCCGGTCTCAGCTGTATCCTTCATTTCGGCCGTATCTCCGGCCTTAACCATATCCCTTATTTCGACCGTATCTCCGGCCTCAGTTACATGTCCCGCCACATCCGTCCTCTCAGGAAGCGCTGCTGCTTCCACATACAGTCCTGCCGCCAGCACCCCCATGAGAATCGTACTTATCAATTTGTATTTCATGTTCTCTCCACGCGATCTATTTTTTCATGTCCAAAATGTTACATACATTGTAACATATTACAAAAATATTGCAAACAAAAAAACATTTTTTAAGCACTGCAGAACCAGGAGTCAAGTAGACATTGAATCTTTTAGAGTGATTGCAAATTAATCACAAAAAGGGTATACTGTAACCATACGTGATCGTTAAAACATTTATATACAGGAGGTTTCCATGGGAAAGAAAAATGATTATGAAGACGAAGAAATGACAGTAGAGCTGGAGTTAGACGACGGCACCAACGTAAATTGTGCCGTTATCACCATTATTACCGTAGAGTCCAGGGACTACATTGTTCTTCTCCCCTTAAACGACGAGGGAGAAAATGAGGACGGAGAAGTCTGGTTTTACCGCTACAGTGAAAATCCGAAGGATCCCAACGAAGAACCTATTCTGGACTATATTGATGATGACGATGAATATGAAAAGGTAGCCGATGCCTTTGACGAGTATCTGGATAACTGTGAATTTGACGAGCTGCTGGAGGATGAGGAATAAAATCCTATTTTTTTAAAAGAGGATTCAAGAATCTGGACGGAAGCCTGGGGCGCCCTCTGTCACCGGTAAGGCAGAGCAGCTCCAGGCTCTTTTTCGCCCGGGTCATGGCTACATAAAAAATACGCCGTTCTTCCTCGAGGCTTTCTCCGCTCTGCAGCTCTCCATGAGGATAGACCCGTTCATTACAGTCCGGAATGATGACCCTGCCAAACTCCAGTCCCTTGGCACCATGTACTGTCATAAGCCACAGGACCTCATCTTCCCCTGAATTTGCAGAGGTTCTTTTCATCTCCTGTTCAAAGGACTCCTGAGCCTTTACCCAGGCAGATACATTCTGAAAGCGTCCGGCGTCCGCCTTCAGCCATTCTGCGATCTCACGCCATTCAAACAGCTTTTCCGGGCTGTTCCCTGCCAGCGTCCGCAGGAAATCCTCATATCCCGCCGCCTTTAAGACATACTGCACGCCCAATGCAGGAGACATATGTTTTAAGCTGTCCAGCTGTCTTTGCAGGGAGGACAATCTTTCCAACACCTCCCAGCGATACCCAAAAGCGCTGCCGGCAGCGCACAGACCTCCGCTTCCGTTTATTCCTTTCCCCGGCGTTACCTCTCCGGCCCGACTCTCCCGAATCAGAAGTTCCCTGTAATACGCCTGTATCTCAGGAATCCTTCTGCCCTCCCCCACTGCCTCTCTGCTGATATATCTCACCGGCCTGTTGATAATTCGAAGTAAATGTTCTCTGCGCCAGTCTCCGGCTGCCAGCAGCAGATATGCCATAATATCCCTTGCCACAAAATGCTCATAAATGCTTTTCCCCGACTCTTTTATATAAAAGGGAATTCCCGCGCCGTGCAGGACGGCTGCAGTCCTCTGCATACCGGAATTGGTACGAAACAAAAAGGCACAGCGTTCCCTGTCGGTACCATGCTCTTTACGCCACTTTTTTGCCTGCTGCAGCAGCCAGGCATTCTGTGCCGCCCGATCTTCAAAGGAGCGGATGTGCAGCCCGCTCTCCTGCTCCGCGTCCTTTTTAGCCGAGTCATCTGCCGCTCTGAGCGCCTTGGGAAAGCGATTCCGGTTTTCCCCGATCACGGCCAGGGATGCTCTGACAATCTCGCCGGCACATCGGTAATTGACATCCAGTAAAAGCTGTTTTGCCTGAAAGTCTTCCTGAAACCGCCTGAGAATATCCGGGCTGGCTCCCCGGAAGCCGTATATGGATTGGTCGTCATCTCCCACGGCAAACAAATTGTACGGCCTAAGGGCAAGAAGGCGGATCACCTCATACTGGACGGGGTTGCAGTCCTGAAATTCATCTATGAGAATGTATCGGAAACGCTTCTGCCAGCCGCGTCTTACCCGGGTATCCTCTTCCAGAAGCCGCCTGCATTCGAAAAGCATGTCATCAAAATCCACCGCTTTCTCATCCCGCACCGCCTCTGTATATGCGGCGGTTATTTCCCGGAAATGCTCTCTCCATTCTGCGGGCACTGCCAATAAGGCGCGTTCCCCGTCAGCCGTATTTTTATACAGACTCAACGCCGACAAGATTCGTAACGCATCCTCGGACAGCTCCATATTTCGATTATACTTTTTTAAAACGGAAATCATCAGATTCATTTTTCTCGAATCAGAGATCAGCTTCATGGAATGAAATCCGCCTGACTCCAATAATATGTGATAGAAAACAGAATGAAAGGTTCCGAAATTGACAGGAAAAAACTGACCGGCCATCTGTCGGAAGCGCCGCTGCATAGATAATGCGGCATCCTTTGAAAACGTGATCACCAGAATCTCTTCCGGCGGGACGCCCCGTTCCAGAAGATATAGAATTCGTTTCGTAACGGTAAAGGTCTTCCCGGAGCCCGGGCCCGCCAGCAAAAGCAGGGGGCCCTCACCCCAGGTCACAGCTTTTCGCTGTGCCTCGTTTAATTGATTCAAATCAAGCATTGGCAAGCATTTCGATTCCCTTCCCGATTCTTTTTAAGACCTCTTCCTTCCCCAGCACCTCCATAATTTCGGTGGCGCCGGCAGGAGTCATCTGCTTCCCGGAAACGGCAGTACGAATGGGCCACATGACATAGCCGTTCTTTACTCCCTTTTCCTCCACATACTTTAACAGCATCTGATACAGACCGTCGTTACTGTAATCCTCCTGCGCCTCCAGCATGGGCAGCACATCCCGCAGTACCTGAAGGGAAGACTCCCTGTCGGTCTTCATCTTTTTATGAGTGTACATCTCCACATCATATTCCGGCAGCTCTTCAAAGAAATCCACATGCTCCGGAATGTCAGGAAATACCTCGATACGGGTCTTCACCATATTGGCAATCTTTTTGAAGTCGAAATCCTTCGTCAGCACTTTCTTCAGATAGGGCTCAGCCATCTCATAAAATCTGTCAAAATCCATGGCCTTAATATACTCCCCGTTCATCCAGCGCAGCTTTACAATATCGAAAACTGCCGGCGACTTGCTGATCCTGTGATAGTCAAATTCTTTGATCAGCTCATCCAGGCTGAATATCTCCCTGGAATGTCCTTGTTCCATGTTGTCCTCCGGTGACCAGCCCAGCAGAGCAATATAATTTACTACCGCCTCCGCCACAAATCCCTGCTCCAGCAAATCCTCAAAGGAGGCATGTCCGCTTCTCTTGGCCAGCTTTTTGTGATTTTCATCGGTAATCAAGGGAAGATGCACATATACGGGGCTCTCCCAGCCAAAGGCATCATAAAGACGCTGATATTTGGGCGAGGAAGAAAGATACTCATTTCCCCGTACCACATGGGTAATGTTCATGGTATGGTCATCCACAACATTGGCAAAATTATAGGTGGGATACCCGTCCGACTTAATCAGGATCATATCGTCCAGCTCGGCATTTTCCACCGTAATATCCCCGTAAAGCTCATCGTGAAAGGTGGTGCTTCCCTCGCAGGGGTTGTTCTGCCGGATCACAAAGGACTTCCCCGCCGCCAGATTTTTCTCCACCTCTTCTCCGGACAGGCCAAGGCAGTGTTTATCGTAGACAGTGATCGTCTTTCCCTCCACTACCTCTGTTTTTAAGGAAGCAAGACGCTCCTTGTCGCAGAAGCAATAGTATGCCTCTCCCTTGTCAATGAGTTCCTTGGCATATTTCATGTAAATGCCCGTTTTCATGCGCTCACTCTGAACATAAGGGCCATATCCCCCGTCTTTATCCGGCCCCTCGTCATGGGTGATACCGGTTTTCTCCAGCGTGCGGTAAATCAGCTCGGTAGCCCCTTCCACAAACCGCTCCTGATCCGTGTCCTCAATGCGGAGCATAAAATCTCCGCCCTCATGCTTTGCAATCAGAAACTCATATAAAGCGCTCCTTAAATTTCCCACGTGCATCTTACCTGTGGGACTGGGCGCATATCTGGTGCGAATTTTCATAAATTCCTCTCATTCCGCCGCTCAAACGGCATAGATTCTATTGATTCTTCTGGGAGTGATTTAATTGTTCTTAGACATTGTCCTTTAATGTCTTAGAACAACTTCACTCCCTACCAACTTTTAATAAACGTATTAATGTAGTTATCCAGGCACTTCTTAATGACATTTATGGCATCTTCCCGATTGCCCTGCTCGTTGACAGCAGTGGTTTTATTTTCCAATGACTTGTATACCGTAAAGAAATGCTCCATCTCCTGTACCACATGGGCAGGCAGCTCGGAAATGTCCTGATAACTGTTATAATAGGGATCGTTAAAGGGCACCGCTATAATCTTTTCATCATTTTTGCCGCTGTCCAGCATGGAAATCACTCCGATTGGATACGCCCGGACCAGGGTCAAAGGCTGTACCGGCTCCGAACAGAGAAGCAGCACATCCAGCGGGTCTCCGTCGTCTCCGTATGTACGGGGAATAAAGCCGTAATTGGCCGGATAATGAGTGGACGTATGCAGAATGCGATCCAAAATCAGGAACCCCGTCTCCTTGTCAAGCTCATATTTATTTTTACTTCCCTTTGCAATCTCGATTACACAGATAAAATCCGTGGGCGTCACTCTCTGGGTGCTGATACTGTGCCAAATGCTTCCGTTTATTTCCTTCATATTCCCTCTCATTCCGCCGCACATGCGGCATAATAGTTACACTTATGTAAAGTGATTGTAGTGCAATCCGATAGAACTTGTCAAGATGAAACTATTCTTACCGTAAAGCCCTGCTCCCAGACGCCTCCGGCTTCCAGCACATTGGTATAGGGACGTTCCTGAAGAGTTCCCTGATAACCCTTGCTGTCGCAGATGCCCCACCAGGGCTCCAGACATATATAAGCCGCATTGGAGTCCGGCACGGACCAGATCCCCCACACAGGACAGTCTGCCTCCAGGCGCACATATTCCCTGCCCTTTGCGTCACAGATTCCAACCGCGCCCACTCCCTGCCTTTCCAGACAAAGGGCGTCCCTGTCAAAAATATGCTCTCCTACCGGGAGCAGAGAATCCTCCACCTGCAGCGGGATGGAAACACCGCTTAGAAGCCCTTCCGGCACCATAATCTCCGTAGACCACACTTCACTTTTTCCGTAGGGCCGCAGACTTTCATCATACAGCTTTAATACGCATTCCGTGCGCCGCTGTCCGGTGTCTGCTCTGCCGCTCTTGGGCGGACAGGCAAAGGCCGGATGACCGCCTATGGAAAAGCACATGCTTCCGGTCCCTTTGTTGAGAATCCGCCACTTTTCCAGGATGCTCTTTTCTGCCAATACATAAGTAATTTCCAGCCAAAAATCAAAGGGAAATTTTTGCAGAGTCTCTTCCCCGCTCTTTAGTAAAAAAGTTATTTTGTCCTCTTCTCTGTCTGTCGCAATGAACTCCATATCCCTGGCAAATCCATGCTTCTCGATTTCATACCGCTTTCCTTCATGCAGATAGGCAGCGCCCTCCAGCTTGCCAATAAAGGGAAACAGGATCGGTGAGGTCTTGCCCCAAAAGGCAG
>CAZAMX010000035.1:0-3052 GCA_964486095.1 uncultured Acetatifactor sp.
CGCGGCGGGCCGCCCAAAACGCTCAGGGGACCGACACTATTAACGTAAAAACGGATTTGGAGGGTACGGTATTGGAAATTCTTGATCCTGTTCCCGACGAAAAAGAGTATCCCTGGAATAACGATCCTTTTTCCAACACCAGGACTTACCACCTGGCAGACGGCAGAACAATTTTAGGCACATGGAATGATACGGCGCAGGTGACTGTTCTCTCCTGGTTTGACGGAAAATCCACACAGGAAATCGGCCGCCTGGAAGAAGGGCTTCCCAGTGCCGTCTACTGCGATGAAAAGGGGCTTTTATATTGTATTGGACAGGCTGACAGTTTGTTTCGCTGGAATCCAGAAAGGAACATCAGGGATGATTTGTTCCGGCTGAACAGAAACGGAATCTTTACAGGCACCGCTTCCGCTCTGTTCCTTTCCGCTGAGGGAGAGATGCTGCTATGCCGTATGAGCGACGAAAATGCGGCGGTTTACGTTCTCACGGATCAACAACCGGCCAGCAGCGAAAATGAAATCCAGGTGGGTGTTACCTGGGGGGATAAAAATTTTAGCGCACTTATTTTTATGGAACGTACGGGCACTTACTTTGAATACGAACCGGGCGGTGTTCCGGTGAAGATGGAATACGCTGACGGAAACGCAGAAGAGTACCGGAACAAGATTTTTGCCGAGTTGACAGCCGGGAGAGGGCCGGATATTATCGTGCTTAACCAGGGCGACTTTCAACTGTTGGCAGAAAAGGGGCTTGCTCTGGATCTGTCGGATATGATTGACGAAGAAATCAAATCACAGATGATTCCGGCTGTACTGGAGATGGAAACCATTGACGGAAAGCTGGTGGGCTTTACTCCGCGGGTAGAGTTTTCTTCCATGCTGACATATGACGGGACCTGGACCGGAACAAGCTGGACTCCTGCCGAATTCATGGAGCTCACGGAATCCCGGGAGGACTGGGAGCTGCTGATTAGCAGTTACGGGGGGACAGGTTTTCCTCCCTGGAGCCTCTTTAGTTATTTGTTTTTAAATGATATATGTCATTCATCTCTCCTGGATCTGGAACAGGGAATCAGCCGCTTTGACAGCGGGGAATTTATCCGGATGCTGGAGCTGTGTAAAAAATATGGCAGTAATCAGGAACTCCCGCGCATGGAAAACGACGAAGTGGTAACCCGAATGCGGGAAGGAAAGATTGCCGCGCAGGTTGTTACAATTTATGATTTTCTTGATTTTTCCCGTATTATGACAAATTACGGCGAAGAGTGCCACATGGTCGGTATGCCTGTAGGGGAGGGGAGCGGAACATTTGTGCATCCTTATTCCTATTTCTACATGGCGGTCAACGCCAATACACAGCATAAAGAAGAGGTACGAAAATTTATTAATTATCTGCTTAGCTATGAACAACAGTTTACCGAATCCAGCGGCTGCAGCGTCAGGCTGGACGTCCTCCGGGACAGCGTGGTTATAGATGCTGACGGTAATTACAGAGTGCGAGAGACAAACAGTCTGGGAGAGAGCTCTTATATCTATTTAAAAATTATGGATACAAATTTTTTGAAACCGGACGAGACTCCCTGGCTGGAGGAATTTATGGATTTTGTGGAAAACTGCCAACCGACGCCGGACACTCCAAAAGCAATTTCCAATATTCTGTACGACGAACTGGCAGGCTATTTTGAGGGAAACCGAAGCGCGGAAGAGACTGCACAAACAATACAAAACAGAGTACAGCTTTATCTGGATGAGCAGAAATAAACAAATAAGGAAGGAAGTTGATTATCATGAAGAAGTTTAGGCAAAACGGATGTTTTCGCGTGGCGGCGGTACTTTTGACAGTGTGCCTGCTTTTATCCGCCTGCAGCGCAGACGGCAGGGCAGAGCAGACTCCGTCCGGAGCCGCCGGGGGGACAGGTACAGAAAACGATAACTCGGACAGCGTCCAAAAAGACAATTCGGCGAGTAATAAAGCGGAATCAAGCGGGATGACGGTTTCTAATTCCACTACGGCCGCTACCGGAGATAAGCTGTATCTGCAGGAACGTCAAAGCATACAGTTTCATGAGCCGGAATCGGGCTATCAGACAGTCAATCGCTTTTTTGATGTCATGGACGATAAAATCTATCTGTTCCGGGTAGAAACTCCTCTGGCGGAAAACAATGCTTCCACAGACGGGCAGCGGCTCTGTGTGCAGATCTTCGACAATAAAACCCAGGCCATCGAGCAATATCTTCTGACGCCGGAGGTGCCGGGGCTTACGGAATATACGTTTTATTCCGTGGGGCTGACCTCAAACGGTGAAATCTCCATGAAATTGTTTGACTTGAACGGAAACGGGGATTCTTATTTTTTAGCCAAAATGGATCTGCAGGGAAATATGCTGGAGACGGCGGATTCCTTCCCTGACGAAGCGGAATATCCCTGGAATATGGATGCCTATTCCAGTCAAAAAGTATATCATCTGGCAGACGGCAAAACAGTTATAAGTAAATGGGACATGAATACGTTTACCGCTGTTTTGACCTGGTTTGACGGCAAAAGCAGTCAAATTATTACCCAGATAGAAGGCGGAACGCCTCAGGCAGTCTGCAGTGATGCCGACGGGCACTTATATTGTCTGGCAGGCGGTGTATTGTTTCGCCTGGACCCGGAAAAGGATCTGCAGGAGGAATTGTTCCGGCTGAATGAAAACGGGATCGAATATGGTGATGGCTTTGCCTTATTTCCTGTTGATGAGGGCATGCTGCTTTGCGGTATGGATAAAGAAGAATTGCTGATCTATTTGCTCACCGATCAAAAACCCGTAAACGAGGAAGAAATCCGGCTGGCCTGTCCTGGCGGAACTGTCGGCATGGACTATATCCAGCGCAAAGCGTCTACTTTTACCTATGATACAGGCAGTCTCCCCATTAATGTGGAAACGGCGGAAAGCGAAGCGTATCAGGAGGATTACCGCAACAGAATTATGGCTGAGCTGGCCGCAGGGAAAGGGCCGAACAAGCTGCTGCTCTCCATAAACGATATTGCGCTGCTGGCAGAAAAAGGGTAT
>CAZAMX010000035.1:3062-13414 GCA_964486095.1 uncultured Acetatifactor sp.
TTCATAATAAGATAAACCAATGCAATTAAGAGGCTGATTCCGGAAGATATAAAGGATCAGATAATCCCCTCCGTCTTAGAGCTTGGGACCGTAAACGGTAAGCTGGCTGCCATCACCCCCCAGGTGGAATTCAATACCATGATTACCGGCAATCAGACCTGGGAAAAAGACCATTGGACTATATTCGAATTCAAGGAACTGGTAGAAGCTAATGACGACTGGGAAATGCTGTTAAGCTTTTTTAACTCTAATACGGATTTTTACACCCTCTATTGGCTCATGTTCGGAGACGGCCTTATGAACTCGCCGCTGCTGGACCTGGAGCAGGGTGTCAGCCGCCTGGACAGTGAGGAATATGTAGAGATTCTGGAGCTTTGCAGAAAATACAGTGAAAAAAACGTCTCGCTGGACGGAGACGAGATTGACTCCTTGCTGAAAGAAGGAAAAATTGCCGCTAAACGTGCCGTAATTTACGACCTGGACCATTTTTCAACTTTAATGAGCCGCTACGGCGATGACTGCCATTTGGTGGGCACTCCTTCGGAAAACGGCAGTGGAAGCTATGTAGAAGCCTATTCCTTTCAGTATCTGGCCGTAAACGAGAATTCCCCGCACAAGGAGGAAATCAAAAAATTTCTTGCCTATCTGTTGAGTTATGAGAATCAGTATACAGTAGAAGGCTGCAGCGTTCGCCTGGACGTTTTACGTGACAGTGTGACGGAGCATCCCTATTTAGGCTATGTGATACGCCGTTCCGCCAACCCAGACGACTCACAATTCATTCTGCTGGAAGACTTTAAACCGGACGGAACTCCCTGGCTGGAGGAATTTCTGGATTTTGTAAAAAGCAGTGAGCCGGCGCCTGTTCTGCCGGATGAAATCTTGACCATTATCGGCAGCGAGCTGAAATCCTTTTATGAAGACGGACGCAGCGCCAGGGAGACGGCGGACAATATCCACAACCGGGTACAGCTCTATCTGGACGAAAAAAAATAGTAACAGTTTAAACAAATCACTGAACCGTTACAGAAAATAGCAATACAGGGAAAGGAATACGACTATTTATGCTGCGGGAAGACAAACTTGCACTTTCGGATGACATTTTAATGAAAATAGAGAAGCCGGAGCGGTATATCGGCCATGAAGTGAACTCTGTGGTAAAGAATAAAGATGAAGTTTCCGTCCGCTTCTGCATGTGTTTTCCCGACGTCTATGAAATCGGCATGTCCCATTTGGGAATCCAGATCCTGTATGCCATGTTCAATTCCTGGGAGGACGTTTGGTGCGAGAGGGTGTATTCCCCCTGGCTGGATCTGGATAAAATTATGCGGGAAGAAAACATCCCCCTGTTTGCCCTGGAATCTCAGGACCCCATAAAAGATTTTGACTTTTTAGGCATCACTATCCAATATGAGATGTGCTATACCAACATTCTTCAGATTCTGGATCTGGCGGGAATTCCCTTATCAGCTGCCGGGCGGGGAGAGGATTGTCCTATCGTAATTGGCGGCGGTCCCTGCACCTATAATCCTGAACCCTTGGCGGACTTTTTTGATCTGTTTTATATCGGAGAAGGGGAAACTCAGTACCGCCATCTGCTGGATGTATATAAAGAGTGCAGGGCAGCCGGGCAAAGCCGTGAAGAATTTCTGCTGCAGGCCGCAAAAATTCCCGGCATGTATGTACCACGTTTTTATGAGACCGTTTATCAGGAAGACGGCACCATCAAAAGCTTTACACCTACAAGAGAAGGGATACCGGCAAGGATTACCAAGGAAATTCAGATGGATGTCACAGATACCTATTATCCCATGAAACCTGTGGTTCCCTTTATCAAGATCACCCAGGACAGGGTAGTACTGGAGATTCAGCGAGGCTGTATCAGAGGGTGCAGATTCTGCCAGGCAGGACAGCTTTACCGCCCTGTAAGAGAGCGTGATGTGGAGACTCTAAAGCAATGGGCCATGGAGATGTTAAAAAATACCGGTCAGGAAGAAATTACCTTAAGCTCATTAAGCTCCAGCGATTACAGCAGGCTTCCTGAGCTGATTGATTTTCTGCTGGCGGAATGCGGCAGGCGGCATATTAATATTTCCCTGCCTTCCCTGCGTATTGACGCTTTCTCTCTGGATGTGATGCGAAAGGTGCAGGACGTCAGAAAATCCAGCCTGACCTTTGCGCCGGAGGCCGGAAGCCAGCGTTTACGTAACGTTATTAATAAAGGCCTGACAGAGGAAGCCATCTTAAACGGAGCCGCCCTTGCCTTTGAAGGCGGCTGGACCAGAGTAAAGCTTTATTTTATGCTGGGCCTGCCCACGGAAACGGAAGACGATATAAGAGGGATTGCAGAGCTTAGCAATAAAATAGCCGCTGCCTTTTTTGATGCCGTACCAAAGGAAAAACGAACAAACGGTAAGGTTCAGATCGTGACCAGCACTTCCTTTTTTGTGCCCAAGCCCTTCACACCGTTCCAATGGGCCAGACAGTGTACGGAGGATGAGTTTATCGAAAAGGCTTATCTGACCCGAAAAGCGATCTCAGAACAGCTGAACCAAAAGAGCATCAAATACAATTGGCACGAGGCCGATACCAGCGTGCTGGAGGGCGTGCTGGCCAGAGGCGACAGGCGTTTGGGCGAGGTAATCCGCAGAGTAAACGAAAAAGGCAGCATTTATCACGCCTGGGGGGAGTGTTACCATCATGATCGCTGGATCGAAGCCATAAGGGAATGCGGGCTGTCAGTGGATTTTTATACTCATAGAGAGCGCCCGCTGGACGAGATCCTGCCCTGGGATTTCATCGACTGCGGCGTCACAAAGGAATTTTTAAAGCGGGAGTGGGAAAAGGCACAGCGGGAGGAAGTTTCCGCCAACTGCAGACAGCAGTGCCAGGGCTGCGGCGCCGCTAAATTTGGGGGCGGTGTCTGTACGGAGCGGCAGAGCCAGGCCTTTGTAACAGGAGACTTAACGTATGAAGGTTAGAGTGAAATTTCGCAAATATGGACCGGTCCGTTTCATCGGACATTTGGATGTGATGCGTTTCTTTCAGAAGGCGATTAGGAGAGCCGGCCTTGATATAGCATATACAGAAGGCTTCAGCCCTCACCAGATCATGACCTTTGCCGCCCCCTTAGGAGTGGGCCTGGAAAGCAACGGGGAGTATATGGACATTGAGCTTCATTCCCTGTATTCCTGTGAGGATGCCGTAGAGAGGCTGAACGCTGCCAGTGTATACGGAATAGAGATCACCTCCGTAAGAATTTTGCCGGAAAATGCCGGAAACGCCATGGCGAGCGTGGCTGCCGCCTCTTATAAGGTGCGCTTCCGGGAAGGCCGGTTGCCAAAAGCAAATATTACAGAAGTTCTTCCCGTATTTTTGGCAAGAGAAACGATTCCCTATACAAAGGAAACGAAAAAGGGCACCAGAGAACTTGACTTAAAACCCGGTATCTATGAAATGAACTGGGACGGCAGAAACTTTTCCATGCTGCTTGATGCTTCCAGCGCCGGAAATATCAAGCCCGGCCAGGTGATAGAAGCTCTTTTGTCTCAGGAAGGGGAAAAACTGCAGGAAAATGCCCTGCTGATTACCAGGGAAGACATTTATACCCGCCCGGAGCCGTCCGAAGGTAATTTTGTTTCCCTGGGAGAAATAGGAAGTATGGAGATAATTATATGAGCCGTAATATTGCCGATAAATCGGCCGTTACTATTACAGAAGCAGAATTTGTAAACCGAAAAACCGATGACGGCAAGCTGATCTTTACCCGCTACCAGGAAAAAAACTGTGCTATGCTGATCCAGAAAGACAGGCTTACTCTTGCCGCCTTTCCCGAAGACAGCAGGGTAGGAGCTGTTTATATTGGCCGGGTCTCAAATGTGGTCAAGAATATTAATGCCTGCTTTGTGGAGGTTCAGCCTGGGGAAATCTGTTTTCTTGCCTTAAAAGAAGCAAGCTCTCCCTTTCTGTTTAACCGGGTTTACGACGGAAGAATTCTGGTAGGGGATGAGCTGTTGGTTCAGGTGGTGAAAGACGCTCAAAAAGGCAAACAACCCTCTGTGACTGCCCATGTTTCCTTTGCCAATGACTATTTTGTTCTGACTCTTGGTTTGCCGGGAATCGGGTTTTCTGCAAAGCTGAGCAAAGACCAAAAAAACATACTGGACAATATGCTGAAAACAGCCGGTATCATCAAAAACGGGAACTCACTGAACCTCCCCGGTGACAATTTCCCGATAGAGGTTATGGAAAAAATACCTTTTTGGGGGCTTACCGTCAGGACGAGAGCTGCCGAGTTTACAAAGGGGGCTCCTGAAGAACTGGCTGAGCAATTCCGCCTGATCTCCGACGAGTGTGCAGCCTTTCTGCAAAATGCAATTCACCGCACCTGTTTTACCTGCCTAAAATATATCAACACCGTTGACAATTTTATGGCGAGGCTTTTAAGCCAGCTGGCAGCGGAAGATGAATTTTCCGAACTTGTAACGGATGATTCGCTGCTGTATACACAGCTGGAAGAATATAAAGTAAAACATCTGCCGGAAAAATCTTTACGCCTGTATGAGGATCCTCTGCTTCCCCTGGCCAAGCTGTACAGCCTAAAGTCCAGAATCAACGAGGCCCTGGAAGAGCGTGTATGGCTGAAATCAGGAGGTTATCTGATGATTCAGCCCACGGAAGCGCTCACCGTTATCGACGTAAATTCCGGTAAATATGAAGGCAGGAAAGACACTTTCCTTAGAGTAAATCTTGAGGCAGCCGAAGAGCTTGCAAGACAAATACGTCTTCGAAATCTTTCCGGTATCATTATCGTAGACTTCATTAATATGGAAGAGAAGGAGAGCAGAGTAGAAGTGATGGACTGCCTTAAAAAGCATGTCCGCAGGGACAAGGTAAAAACCGTAGTAGTGGATATGACTCCCTTAGGATTGGTGGAAATCACTCGCAAAAAGATCACAAAACCCCTCAGGGAAGCATTGCGCTGACGAAATTGCAGCAAGATAATTTTTTTATTCGTAAAAGATTGATATGTAATATAACAGGAGATTGTTATCATGGAATTCTTAAAATTTGAAAAGGTCAGAGACGGAAAATATTTGAAAAATTATGAGATCACCTATCTGAATAAATCAGGACATGAAAAGAAATATGAGATTGTAAGCCGAAGAGAATTACAGGGGATCGAGGATGTGGGCGGAAAGCCCAGCGGCGTATCCATAGTAGCCACTTGTAACGGGAAATTGCTCCTTTTGCATGAATTTCGTATGGGCATAAACAGAACTGTTTATAACTTATGCGCAGGAATGCTGGAGACTGACGAATCTATTGAGGACTGCATTGCCCGGGAGCTTTTTGAAGAGACCGGTCTACATGTGAAAACCATTAAAAAGATTCTGCCTCCTTCCTTTGCTGCAGTTGCCATTTCCGATACCACCACCTACATTGCATTTGTGGAAGCCGAAGGTACTCTTGAGGATCATACTTCCGAGAACGAACAGATTGATGCAAAATTCTATACCCGTGAGGAAGTCCTGCGGCTTTTGGAAACAGAACCCTTCAGCTCCAGAGCCCAGATGGCGGCATATTTCTTTGCGGAATACGGCCTGTAGAATACCCTTGGTTTGCTGCGGAGTTGGTGATGAGTGAGTAGTTTGTGTATATTTAGGGGGAAACTGCGGTGAAAAAGAATCGAATCCTGTTAACGGCAGGACTGATGTTGGGAATTCCGTTAATCTGCGCGTTACTGTTTGCGTATATGGCGTATGTCAGAGGGTTTTATGCCGCCAGCGAAAAAGGGGCCGGAGAATATACCGGAACGGCGAGTATTTCATTTTTAGGGGAGAAAGAATGTTATCGGATTGTTGCAAATAAATACGGCGAACCGATTTTTGAAAACCCGGCCGCTGCATTCCGGCAGGCTTCAGTGGATTATGATGAGGCCATCAGCTTGATTTACGAATCCTTTCATGATGAGTATGATTTTGAGTTGTTCAGTCCCAAAAGTTACCGAATGTATCTGGTTCTTGGCTGGCAGATTCCCACGGCGGATGAGAATATCCGCAAACAAGGAAGCGATCTGACCAAGTTTCTAGATTTTTATGAAAACAGTGAAAAGAGATGGTTTTTAACACCGAGCGGCTGGGTACGGGAGTAGCTTTTCGGGGTTAATCCAACTATGCGCAAAAGACAACTTTAACGAATAGTTGGACCGGGCACTGCATAGTAGATGTGCCCGGTCCAACTATTAAACTAACAATCAATTTGCCGCCGGCCAATGAGGAAAATGATGACCCTTTTACTTCATACCGGGCACAGATCCTGATTCGTCTGCAGGCCGTTGAGCCGTTGTTGCCGCTTTCCCTGCCAGGAAGCCTGAAAGCACTGTAGTCAGATCCACGCCGGTGGATTCCTTGAGACCGTCTGTCACCTGTACAACAGTTCCCATAATATCCTTGATCAGCTTGGTAGAATTTCCGTCGCCGAACATAGTGATCTTATCCACGCTCTTAAGAGGTTCCGCAGCGTTCTTAACCACATCCGGCAGTGCTTTAAAGTACATTTCCAGGACGGCCGCTTCGCCCATTTTCGCCATGGCCTCCGCCTTTTTCTCAATACCTTCGGCCTCGGCTACGGATTTTGCCCGGATGGCTTCCGCTTCGGCAAGTCCTCTGGTGCGGATACCTTCCGCCTCCTGCTCCATGGTAAACTTCTTTGCTTCCGCCTGCGCCTTCATGGCCTCGGCTTCCTTTTCGGTCTCAAATTTCTTTGCTTCTGCCTCGCGCTGACGCTCATAGAGCTGAGCATCGGCCTGCTGCTGCTTTGCAAATCTTTCCGCCTCGGCCTTCTTCTTGACCTGTGCGTCCAGGGCCTGCTCCATGACCTCCGCTTCACGCTGCTTTAAGAGGATCTCCTTTTCCTGCTTTGCTATGTTCGCGTTGGCAGTGGTGATTTCCACCGTCTTACGCTGTTCTTCTTCCTGGATTTTGTAAGCCGCGTCTGCTTCTGCCTTCTTAATGTCAGATTCACGCTTTAGCTCAGCCTTCTGAATGGCCAGTTCATTCTGTTTCTTAGCAATCTCAGATTCTGCGTTAACCTCAGCCTCATTGGCCTCACGTTTTGCATTCGCCTGAGCCTTGGCAATTTCCTTTTCGCTCTCTGCCCGTGAAATTGCAGCATTCTTTTGGATCTTAACAATATTGTCCACACCCAGGTTTTCAATGACACCATTGCCATCCACAAAATTCTGTACATTAAAGCTGATAATATCAAGTCCCATGGCGGCAAGATCCGGCTCTGCATTCTCCTTCACTAAAAGAGCAAACTTCTGCCGGTCGGAAACCATTTCCTCCAGCGCCATCTTGCCTACGATCTCACGCACATTACCCTCTAAGACCTCTCTGGCAACACGCCCGATATACTCGGCGTTCTTATTCAGGAAGTTCTGAGCCGCCAGCTTCAGGCGTTCCTCATTATCGCTGATTTTAACGTTAACCGTAGCATCCACATTAATATTGATGTAATCGGCAGTGGGCACCGCATTGGATGTCTTTACATCAATGGGAATCAGCTGAAGATTCAGCTCATCTTTTCTCTCAAGGAATGGAATCTTAACCCCGGCCTTACCGATCAGCACCTTGGGATTCTTTCTCAGACCGGAAATAATAATTGCCGTGTCCGGTGATGCCTTCACATAGCCTGTGATAAAGATCAAAAGAAGAAAAAGTACGACAACTGCAACAACAATTCCGATAATCATTTTTTTGTCCCCCTTTTGTATATTGTGGTTGAAAAGTCCCTTCATCCTATTTTTACTATAACACGAAACGAATTATTCTTTAAAGGAAGAATCCGGTAATATTAAAAACTGTTAATATAGTAAAAAGTGCACTATTTTACTGAACGACAAATATCCTCCGAATCAAGATAAATGGTAAAAGGTCCGTCATTTAACAGTGAGACCTTCATCTCCGCCCCAAAGCTTCCCTCTTCCACTATTTCCGTTTCCTGTCGGCAGCGGTCAATTATGTATCGGTACAAATCATTTGCCACTTCCGGCCCGCCCGCATCCGTAAAGGAAGGCCGATTACCTTTTCTGCAGTCCGCATAAAGGGTAAACTGAGAAATCAGAAGCAGCTGCCCGCCCACTGTCTTTAAATCCAGATTTACCTTGCCGTTCTCATCTTCAAAAATACGAAGCCCCAGAAGCTTTTTTACCATCTTATCGGCAATTTCCGTGTTGTCTTCCCCACTGATGCCTATGAAAACCAGCAGTCCCCTGTCAATCCTGCCTATGACCTCTCCCGCCACTGATACACTTGCCTCATTTACTCTCTGAATCAGAAACCTCATGATCTGCTTCACCCTTGCCTTTCTCTCTTTTGACCCAGCTATGGCGCTTTCTTGCTTCGGCCTTCTCTCCCGGCTTCAGGGATTTTCTATTTTCTTCCGGAATGATTTCATGAAATCCGTCTTCATCTACATATTCCAGTTTTTCATACTTTCCCGATTCGGTAGGCAGATTTTTCTTGGCCAGCGCCATATTTACGGTGGCACGAACGGCGGCATAAAGCACTGCCAAAATAGGTACGCCGATAATCATGCCGAACACACCCAACAGTCCGCCAAACAGAGTAATTGCAAAAATGACCCAGAACCCGGTCAGGCCGGTGGAGCTTCCCAAAATTTTCGGCCCGATAATATTGCCGTCCACCTGCTGTAATATCAAAATAAATATCACAAAATACAGGCAGTTTAAAGGATGCAGCGGATCCACCACAAAAATCAGCAGTGTGCAGGGCACGGCGCCCAAAAAAGGTCCGAAAAAGGGAATAATATTGGTGACACCTATGATAACACTGACCAGTGCCGCATAGGGTGTCTTTAGTATGGATGTACCGATAAAACACAGGATACCAATGATAATGGAGTCCACGATCTTTCCGCCTAAGAATCCGATAAAGGTCTGATGCGTAAAACGTAAATTTTTAATTAAGGTATTGGAGGTATCCTGCTCAAATATGGCGTAAAGGACTTTTTTGGCCTGACCGGCAAATTTTTCCTTGCTGGCCATCACATAAATTGAGATGACAAAACCAATGATAAAGTCCCAGAGAACGCCAAACACACCGATGACGCTTAAAGAGACTGTTTTTATCAGTCCGGCCGCAGTATTGGGAAGGTCGTTTGTCACCCACGTTTCCAGCTCACTGGAATATTTCGTTACGGTTCTGATCACATAATCTCCCGCCTCCGGATTGTCTTCCAATACCTGATTCAGCCATTTTGTAATATTTGCAACATAGGAGTCAAAATTTACGGCAATATTCTGAACGCTGGGGACAATCTGGGATATTAACATGTACAGCAGAAAATAAATCAGTCCCACGAACAAAAAAGCAGTGATCAAAATGCTGATTCCGCGGATAATAGATTTCCTTTTCCTTCCCTCCTTGATCTTAAGCTTTATACAGAGAGGGAAAAGCATTTTTTGCTCAACAAAATTCAAGACAGGTGTCAGCAGATACGCTATCGCCATTCCAACTACCACCGGCATCAAAATGTCCGTAATGGTCTTGATGCCGGATCTGATGTTGGAACTGTGAAACACAAAATAGTAAAAAACAATTGCAGCGGCAATTGCCAGAAATGCGGTAAGCCCCCAGCGAAAATATTTGTTGTTAATTTTAAACTTCATCAGGTATCCCTTCTTAAAGTGTTTATGATAATCTTATCATACACTTTATTTTTCGATACCACAAGTATTTCTTTTTACGATACCTGAATAACGGGCATCAGACTAAAACGAATAAAAAAGCCTCTGTCATGCTGACACACCGGACATACATAGGGGGCGCTGGTCCCCTTATATACAAATCCGCAGTTTAAGCACATCCATTCTTCTTCCACATCGGAAACAAACAGTTTCCCTTCTTTTATAAGCTCGGCGTATTTTCCAAACCGATCCCCGTGTATTTTTTCAATATTGGCAATCTGAAAAAAGGAGGCGGCTATTCGGTCAAAGCCTTCTTCCTTTGCCTTTTGTCCAAACTTTTGATATACGTCATCATGCTCTTCATACTCATTATGCTGGGCCATGCTGAGCAGCTCGGCTATATCATCAGACAAATCCACGGGATAACCGCCGTCGATAAATATATTTTTACCGGCCATCTCCTTCAAATGCTGATAGAAAATCTCCGCATGCTCCTTCTCTTGAGAAGCCGTAAACGCAAATACGGCACTTATGACGTGCATACCGTTCTTCTTTGCCGGGGATGCCGCAAAGGTATAGCGGTTGCGCGCCTGGCTTTCTCCTGCAAATGCTCTCATCAGATTATGCTTCGTTCTACTGT
>CAZAMX010000036.1:0-12960 GCA_964486095.1 uncultured Acetatifactor sp.
CACAGCGGGCAAAGTCCGTAGGCAACCTGCCATCCACGCCGGATAATATGGCCATCGACGAAAAAGGCCTGATCTATACCGTCACCAGAGGCGAGGAATACGATACCTTAAAACGCCTGAACATCGCCGGCATCAATATGATCGAATGCGATGCCTATGAAGAGGTGCCTGCGGCGGTGGCGGTGGGAAATCATGACAACGTGTTCGTGGCTTCCACAAACGGCTACATTTATGAATACAACAATGAAGGAGATCTGCTGTTTGTATTCGGCGGAAGTGATGACGGTCAGCAGCGCATCGGTCTTTCCACTAAGGTGGAGGCCATTCAGATTGATAACAGTGACAAGATTTATCTGCTGGATTCGGAAAAGGCGCAGATCCAGGTATTTGAGCCCACGGAGTTTACAAAGCATCTGCATGATGCCCTGTATCTTTTCTCCAAGGGAAGATATACGGAGAGCAAGGTGCCCCTGAATCAGGTTCTGCGGATGAACAACCTGTTCGATTATGCCAACATGGCGATGGGAAAGGCTTTGCTGCAGGAGGAAGACTATGATGCGGCAGTCCGGTATGCCAAGCTGGCCAAGGACTACGACGGCTATTCCGACGCATTTTGGGAGATCCGCAATAACTGGCTGAAACGGAACCTGGTGACGGTGATCCTGATCATCGTGGGGCTCTGGCTGATCAAGAAACTTTTGACCCTGGGAGATCAAAAGTGGGGGATTCTCAAGGGTCCCAAGGCGGTTCTGAAGCGGTTCGGTGAATACAGGCTGGTGCGGGAGCTGCGGTATATGTTCTATTTTATGCGGCATCCCATTGATGGCTGCTACGG
The DNA here is from genome assembly GCA_964486095.1 of uncultured Acetatifactor sp. GTDB lineage: Bacteria > Bacillota > Clostridia > Lachnospirales > Lachnospiraceae > Acetatifactor. The sequence continues at coordinate 836 of CAZAMX010000036.1, forward strand.
TATCAAGAGACAGAACCAGGTATCTTTGACAAGTGCCAATGTGATGCTGTTTATCGGAATCCTGTTTTACGTGATTAACAAGTATTTCTGCGGATTCCTGTTTAAGACGGTGAGAGAAGGCTATTACGACATTTTCTCCGATGTGGGACTGCTGCTGGTGGCGCTGTTCTTGATCACAGGCTGTAATTACCTGATGTGTACCATCAACGACGGTGAAGGCAAACTAAAACATATATACTGTTCCTTCATCTACAGCCTGGCGCCGTACCTGGTGTTCATGCCGGTGATATTTGCAATATCTCATGTGGTGACCTATAACGAGGCCTTCTTCGTGGAGTTTGCAACCCTGTTCATGTTTATCTGGATCGGAATCCTGCTGTTCATCTCCATCCGGGAGATTAACAACTATACCGTCAAGGAGACGGTAAAGATTATCGGGCTTACGGCCTTTACCATCCTGATCGCTTTACTGCTTGCATTTATTATTTACGTGCTGTGGGCACAGGTATTCGATTTCATACAGTCTTTATTCGGAGAGGTGGTGTACAAGATTGGCAACTAAGGCAGATAAATTCAAAAAAATAATTGCATCCGTCCTTGCCGCCCTGCTTCTTGTACCGATGTTTGTGTGTCTGGCAGATGCGCCTCTGGCGGTGCAGGCGGCGGAAAAGGAGTTTAAGGGTCATAAGCTGGTGACGGAAAATGAAGCTTATGCACTTTACATGCGGGAACAAGGGCTTTCTGTCATTGTTTATGACAAGGCTGCAGGGACCTGCATGGAATCTGCGGTAAGCTATGACGACGGGAAAAACAATGCCCAGTGGATGGGAGCCATGCAGTCGGCACTGGTGCTGAATTTGATCTATTCCAACGTGGATACCCAGCAGGCGGATCTTATCAATGATGACGTTACCCAGGAGATCACCTATACGGACAGGGGATTTTCCGCAAAGGTTTACTGGAACAAATATAAGCTGGGCATGACTCTGGAGGTTACCTTAAATGAGGACGGCATTACCGCCAGGATCCCCGATGAGTCCATTGTGGAGGACGGGGATACCTATATCGGCACCATTGCCCTGTATCCTTATTTGGGATACAGCTACCTGGACGAAAAGGAAGGCTATATGTTCCTGCCTGACGGGAACGGGGCGCTGATCTATCTGGACGATAAGGAGGGCCGTTTTAACACCGGCTATACAGGCATTGTCTACGGTACGGATGTAGGATTTGTGGACTCTGATACCACCAGGCTTTGGTGGGAAAGGTACGAGATGGTGAACGAGGCCAATAACGTCCTGGCACCTGTTTTCGGGATGGCCCATACCTCGGAGGGCATCGCTTATCTGGCGGTGGTGGAAGAGGGAGAACAGAGAGCCGCCATCGAGGCGTCACCCAACGGAGTCAGCATCGACTACAACAGGATTTATGCCCGCTTTACGGAACGCCGGCTGTATACCCAGCCTACCAGCAACAACTCTACATCAGGCTCCTTTAAGCTGGTGGAGGCAGACAGGAGCCATTCGGATCTGCAGGTCCGCTATCTGTTCCTAAACGGAGATCAGGCAAATTACTGCGGGATGGCAAATGCCTATCGGAATTACCTGCTGGAGAGCGGATTCCTGAAGGTATTGCCGGATGAGTATCGGACCAGGGTGGATTTCCTGGGGACGGAGCGGGAGGCCTGGATCGTGGGGACCAGCTCCGTGGTTATGACCACGGTGGAGGACATAAAGGAGATATACGCGGACCTGGAGCAGGCGGGAGTGAAGGAGCTTTTAAGCGTATACAAGGGTTGGCAGAAGGGCGGTCTCTATAACCTTCCCATTACCGGCTACAAGGCGGATTCCGAGATCGGAGGCACCAAAAAGCTGACGGAGCTGATGAAAGACGCCCAAGCCGAGGGCATTAAAATGTATCTGTACAGTGATGCCATGCGGATTAATCCCACCGAACAGAATGCCACCTTTAATGTGGTAAAGAAGATCAACAAGAGAAAGCTGGAGGAAGAGACCCATAAGGATGTGTACGACAGATTTATGTGGCTTACGCCTGCCAAAACCGGCAATCTTCTGGATAAGTTCGTGAAGAGCTATACAAAGAGCGGTGTGAGCGGACTGGCGCTGGGCGGTATCACGGATACCCTTTACTCCTACAATTACAGCGGAACCTTCTACACCAGACACCAGTGCGCGGAAAGCTATTATAATACGGTGGCGAAGGTGGATGAATCCACAGACCTTGTGCTTGAACAGCCTTTCGCTTATCTGTGGGACCACACAGAGAGCTTTCTGGATATGCCGCTGTATACTTCAAGCTATATTTTCGAGGATGAGAGCGTGCCCTTCCTGTCCATTGTGCTGAAAGGGATTATGCCGGTATATTCCGAGTATGTGAACTTTGAGGCCAATAAGCAGGAGTTTTTCTTAAAGATGGTGGAGACGGGAACCTGTCCTTCCTTTTATATCACGAAGGAAAGTGCAGCCGACCTGATCTATACCAACTCCAGTGACATTTACAGCTCCGAATACAACGTGTACCGGGACGACATCATCTCCTATACAAAGGAGCTGGAAGCGGTACATGAGAAAACGGCGGGAGCGTCTATCGTGGGACATGAGATCAGGGAAAACGGCATTACCGTAGTGACCTACGATAACGGCGTGAAGATTTATTTAAACTACAGCACCGAGCCGCAGAGTGCGGACGGACACACGCTGGAGGGAATGAGTTACCTGGTGGATAGATAGGAGCATATATGAAGAATGAAAAGAAAATAAAAAAGCCGAAAGTGAAGCTTGGCAAGCTTGAAAAAAGAGAGGCAAAAGCCGGATGGCTGTTTGTAATCCACTGGGTCATCGGGGTGATAGACTTTATGCTGTATCCCCTTTGCCAATCCTTCTATTATATGTGGTTCAACATCAGAATCACGCCTCTGGGCACAAAGTTTACCCCTGTGGGAATCGGTAACTTTACCCAGATCTGGCTGGAAAATCCGGAGTTTCCTCAGCAGATCGTGACCTACCTGTGGCAGACCATCGTAGAGGTTCCCGTCATCGTGGTCTTTGCCCTGATGATCGCCATCATGCTGAACGGCAATATCAAATGCAGAGGGTTTTTCCGACTGATCTTTTTCCTGCCGGTTATTATTGTCAGCGGACCTGTTATGAATATGCTGGTGAGCGAAGGCGCGGCCACCATTCCCGCCATGAACATACAGTCCATCAAGGCGGCCCTGGATAATTTCCTGCCCCACAGCATGGCGGAATCCATTGGAGAGATATTCTCCAACATGATCATGATCCTGTGGTACTCGGGAGTACAGATTCTGATTTTCCTGTCGGCGCTGCAGAAGATTGATCCGGCGCTGTACGAGGCGGCAAAGATTGACGGCGGTTCCCAGTGGGAGTGCTTTTGGAAGATTACCCTTCCTACCATTAAGCCCATGATCCTGCTGAATGCGGTGTATTCCGTGATTTTCCTTTCCAGCAATGAGCAGAACTCGCTGATTACCATGATTAAGTCGGCCATGTTTTCCGGTACCAAGGAGAAGGGATACGGCTACGCCTCGGCTATGGCCTGGATGTATTCTCTGATCGTGACGCTGATCGTTCTGTTGTTCTTCCTGCTGTTAGGCTCTAAAAAGGATATTTACGACAGGCAGGTGAAGCGCCATAAACGGGAGATGAAGAAAGAGGCAAGGACAGTAAAGAGAATAGAAAGGAGGGGAATCCGGAATGCAAAGAAAATCCAAAAAGCAAGACAGAAGCGGAGCTACCGCACCTACGACGGCAGCGGCGACTATTAGGAAAAAATTTACCAAAGAAAAACTGCACCGGTTTGTCTTCGGCACCAAGGAGAAGGAAGGCGCAGGAAAGCAGATCATTGTTTACGGGCTGCTGATTTGTATCGGATTCGTGTATTTGTATCCCATCCTTTACATGTTCAGCACCAGCTTCATGAACAGAGACGATCTGCTGGATTCCTCAGTGAAGTGGATTCCCAGTACCCTGTTTGTGCAGAACTACATAGATGCGGGGAAAAGTATGGATTTCTGGGTTTCCCTGTTAAAGGGGATTGTGATCGCGGGGGTGCCCACCCTGTGTAATGTGGCGGTGTGCATGCTGGTGGGTTACGGCTTTGCCAGGTTTGAATTTAAAGGGAAAAAGATATTGCTGGGGCTGCTGATCTTTTCCTATATCCTGCCCAGCCAGGTCACTATGATTCCGACCTATGTGCTGTACAACAATATGAAGATCGTCGGCACTCTGTGGGCCTTTATACTGCCGGCCATCTTCGGAAACGGGCTCAATTCGGCTATTTTCATCCTGATCTTCTATCAGTTCTTCCGGCAGGTGCCAAAGGTGCTGATAGAAGCGGCGCAGATAGACGGAGCGGGATACTTTAAATCATTTGTAAAGATAGCGGTTCCTTCCGCTGGGCCGGCCATCCTGACAGTGTTCCTGTTCTCCTTTGTATGGTACTGGAACGAATCCTATCTGACAGGCCTGTATGTGCAGGGGCTTTCGGCCAACAGCTTCTGGGTGAATCTGGTGGTGCAGCTGAGCAACTTTGACACCAGCTTCAATACCATGGCACAGACGGGAGATGCGGCCACCAACCTAAACGAGTGTGTGCGTATGGCGGCCACTGCCCTCTCTGTGCTGCCGCTGCTGATCATGTATCTGTTCCTGCAGAAGCACTTCGTGGAGAGCATTGACAGGACGGGTATCACAGGCGAATAAGGTGAAAAGAAAATCTAAGTCTGCAAAGTGCGCAGACAAAGATTTTCTACGGTTTCGCATAGCGAAACCTATTCACCTGGAAGAATGCCCTGCGGTCATTCTTCCGGGAAGGTGCGATTCTTCCCGGCGAGTGGCATAGCGAAATATTATGGTTTCTTTGGTCCTGAGGGGCCTTGAGAAAATAAAGAAGGAGGATAAGTGATGAAAAAGAAGATTTTGAGTTTGCTGCTGGCCTGTTCCATGGTCTTTGGACTGGCGGCCTGCGGCGACAACACCGGGAGCGCGGGAGACGGCGCAAGCGGCGGCAACGAAGGAAATGGAGGTAATGAGGGCCAGACAGGCGCCAATGGTGTGACCACGGACGACATTACCCTGACCTTCTGGCACTACGAGGATCCCACTACGATTTCGCTCCTGGCGGAGAAGTTCATGGATATTTATCCCAACATTAAGGTGGAGCACAGGGTTATCGAGGACATGAGTACGGACCTTTCCAATGCGGCAGCGGCGGGAACCTTCCCTGATGTGTTCGAGGGCACGGACTCCGACACGGCTTTGGCCAATATGTACTGGGCGGATATTTCCGAGTACTATAACGCCGATCCGGAGAACAAGAACCTGATGCCGACTATCGAAGAGTACGGCATCGGCTGCTTCGACACCAGCGCCAGATTCGCCATGCCCATGGTGTACTGGCCCAGTGCGGTCTTTATTGACAGGAACGTAATCAAGACTCTGAACCTGGAGATGCCCAGAACCGACTGGACCTGGGCGGAAATGATCCAGCTCATCAAGGATGCCACAAAGGATGAGCGTACCGGCATGAAGTATTATGGCCTGGGATACTACAACAGACTGGATTCCCTATACGGTATTGCAGCCTGCTCCCCTGAAGAGAGAGCCTTAAAGGGTGAGTTCGGCTATGACGGCACGGATTTCGACCTGTCCTATTGGGCAGTGGGAGAGCAGGAATTCTCGGATTTAAAGCTTGCCGGTTATGTTGCTCCCCAGCAGAATACGGCGGAGATGGAAGCATGGTCCGGCAACTGGGATACCTGGTTCGGCGCTACCGGCCGTGTGGCGGTGTTCTCCGAGGGCTTCTGGACCTACCTGAACCTGTGGGGCCAGGAAGGGTATCAGGAGCAGTACGGCCTGGCCATCGTTCCTTATGTGACGCCTAACGTGATTGATGAGAAGGAGCATAACGTAATCTCCACCATGTATATGGGCGGTGTATCTACCTCCTGTAAGTATCCTTACGAGGCATATCTGCTCTTAAAGTTCATGGGCTGGGGAATCGACGGCTGGAAGGCAAGGCTGGAGATTTATCAGGATACCAGCATCACCAACGAGTCCGGCATGCCTCTGAAGAATGCTCAGATGCCCATGCCCATTACCCTGGATGAAGAGGTGTGGGAAGGCTATAAGTCCCTGTTCCCTCAGGACGACCGCAAGCCTTACTGGGATGATTATTTTGCAAGCGTGACCAGGCCCGTTCCTTACGGCTGGTACAACATTGCCGGTTATTGGAACTTCTGTGACCAGTACTTTAACAAGATTGGCATTCATGACCTGGTGGACAATGGCAGCGCCAAGGCAGCGGACTATGTGGACGAGGCTACCAGACAGGCCAATTACTACCATGCGGAGGCAATGATCTCCTACTTCGGCCCCGGCGGATATGATGTCCTTTCCGAAGAGGAACTGGCACAATATCAGGCGGTAGTGGATTCGTTTTTACAGTAAACAGGCGAAAGCATATTTCCCTGCAGATTATGATAGCAGCGGGGAGGGAGCCCTTCCCGTAACTATAAAACAAAATTAAAATGGAGGATTGACATGAAAAAGAAGGTTTTGGCATTTCTTCTCTGCACTGCCATGACGGCTACGCTGCTGTCTGCCTGCGGTAATAATAACGAAGGCGCTTCCGGCAGTTCAGACCAGACCCAGGAATCAAGTCCGGAGTCCACTCCGGAATCGACCCCGGAAACGACTCCGGAGCCCAGTGAACAGGAGCCTGCCCAGTCGGAGGAGCTTCCCACGCCCAAGTATTATTTTTCCTTTGACGAAGCTGACGGCGCTGCGGGAATCACAACTACCAGAAAGGGCACCGGCGAGGTGATCGAGCCTGCGGGCAAGGAAGTAATCTTTATTCCCGGTGTAAAGGGCGAGGCGGCTTACATTGACGGTACTTACGGTTTAAGACTGGATGATGTCAACGGCGTTGGCGAAACCTATTCCCTTTCCTACTGGATGTATGCAAACAGAAACGCAAATTACATGCCCACCACTCAGTTTGGTCCTGACGTACACGGCGACGCAACAGGCGGCCAGCATTATCTGAACATTACCTGGGCAGACTGGTCCGGGGCTTCGGAATTCCCCTGCGTCTGGTCCTATGATCAGAATGCGGAAGGCTCCCCCTGGCCCAACTGGTATCCGGAGACCGGTGACACACATTTGAACCAGTGGATCAACATTACGCTGGTGGTGGACCCTTCCAACAAGACCGAAGACGGGAACCAGATTAATGCTACCATTTATGTAAACGGTGAGGCGGTGGAGAAGCCCGTGAACGTTATCAGCGGTACCATGGCGCCCTCCGACAATTTTGACTTTTTGTTGGGTGTGAACTACTGGGATGCTATGTTGAAGGGTGCTTTCGACGAGCTGTATATCTTTGATACCGCTCTGACTGCAGGTCAGGCAAAGACCCTCTATGAGGCAGGAGATCCTACCGTTGCCTATAATCCTCCCGAGAGAGTGGTAGAGGTTACCGTTGATGAAAACGCTTTGGAGACCATCGGCAATACGGATCTGAATGCAGGCTTCTGGACAGACTGGACCTCGGCTTATGAGATTCCCAACGGAGTTACCAGAGTGTTCAAGCTGAACAACTTCTCCAGCGGACTGGAGCTGTTCCACAACTATGTGATGGTATTTACCAATGAGGCTTCCGAGGCTCATAAAGATCCTAATACCGCTTCCGACAGTCACAGGGAATGGGCGGCAGTAAGAGCGGACGCTTTTGGCTGGACTCCGGACGGTGACATTGACGCAGGTGCGTTTACCTGGACCTGGGGCAACTGGGAGAGCTGGAAAACGGTATCCATGGTGGACGCCGACGTGACCATCGAGGTTAAGAGAGAGGATAATATCCTGAACATCACGGCTCATAACGTGGACTACAATAATCTTGATAACCTGATGACCGCAAAGGTAGAAACAGCCATGACGGCTGACGATCCCTGCTACATGCTCTTTACTTGTGAGGGCAGCTATGTGGAGCTGTTGTCCGTGGAAGACGGCGTTGACATTAAGGCTGATCCGAATGCAAAGGAGACCCTGGGCACCACGACCTTCGGCCTTGGATGGTGGTCTGAGTTCACCAACGGCGTAGAGCTGAAGGAAGGTGAGAGCAAGACCGTGAAGCTGAAGAATTACTCCAGTGGCGTAGAAAACTGGCATAACTATGTAGTGGCATTTACCAACACTCAGACTACTTCCGATAAGGTGCCTTCCGCTGACAATTACGAGGGATATGCAGAATATGCGGTAGTCCGTGCGGATGCTTACGGCTGGGGCGATGCAAGCTATGCGGGAACCTTCGAGAACAGCTGGGACGACTGGAATGCCTGGAAGGATGCCATGAGAGATGTGGACGTTACCATGGTGATCACCAGAAACGGCAGCGAAATTGTGATTGATACCACCTTCGTTGACCGCAAGGGCAATGAGATGACCAGCAAGGCTACCATCACCTCCACCCTTACGGCAGACGCTCCCTGCTACTTCTTCTTTACGGGAGAGCAGGCCTTCATCGAGCTGATGTCTGTGGAATAAAAAGCGGCAGGATACCCCGGATTGCAGGTCCGCGATCCGGGGTGTCTTTTACAGGGCAGGAGGGAGGCTTCCTGCTCCGTAAAAGGCAGGGGAACGGCGGGATTGGCAGCCGGATCTGTGTATATTAAAATGCCGGGGCACTTTACTATGCGGCGGAATGAGAGGTAAATATGGGTACAAATCATATGGAACGGGAAAAGAAGCGAAACGGTGTGATTACGGCCTATAATCAGGCATTTATCGAGCAGAGGGCAGACCCCTATGTCTACCGCCATACGGACGGAACCTATTATTTTACCGCATCCGTCCCGTCTTATGACAAGATCATACTGCGGCGGTCGAGGACGCTTCTGGGGCTGTCGGACGCGGATGAGGTCACTGTCTGGAAGAGACATAAAAGCGGAGTCATGTCCATGCACATCTGGGCGCCGGAGCTGCATTACCTTAAGGGAAAGTGGTATCTCTATTTTGCCGCCGGAGAAGCGGAGAATAAATGGGCTATCCGTCCTTATGTTCTGGAATGTCAGGGGCAGGATCCCCTGCAGGATACCTGGAAGGAAATGGGAAAAATACAAAGATCCGATGATGATATTTATTCCTTTGAGGCATTTTCCCTGGACGCTACAATTTTTGAGCATAAGGGAGAGTTGTATTATGTCTGGGCGGAAAAGGTCAGCGTGGGGATTCAGATTTCCAATCTTTATATCGCCAGGATGGAGACGCCGACGAAGCTGGCTACGGCGCAGGTGCTTCTGACTACTCCGGACTATGATTGGGAGAGACGGGACATTTGGGTCAACGAGGGACCGGCAGTGATCAAAAAGAACGGCAGGATATTCCTGACCTATTCGGCCAGCGCTACCGGTGAGGTATACTGCATGGGAATGCTCAGCATCGGGGAGGATGAGGATGTGCTGGACCCGAGAGCCTGGAAAAAGGAGCGCCGGCCGGTTTTAAGCAGCAGCAGGGAGTACGGAATATACGGGCCGGGGCACAACAGCTTTACTACCCTGGAGGACGGTACAGCAGTCTGTGTCTATCATGCCAGGACCTACCTTGAGATTGAGGGAGACCCCTTGTATGATCCCAACAGACATGCCATGGTGATGAAGCTTGACTGGGACGAAAAGGGGTATCCGGTATTTGACATTAAAAATAATATTCAGTTCCGCTGACGATCAGAAACGGGAAAGGGTATGGTATCAGGATGTCGACAAGAGGAACAGGAAAATGGAAGCATGGCCTGCTGGCGGCGGTATGCCTTACGGCGCTTATTGCCATGCCCTGGAGCGTTGCCGCGGCCGGAGAGCAGCCGGAAGGAGTCGTAAAAGAGGTGTCCGAGGACGGAGTCTCCGTAACGCTGGCCATAGATAAGTCCTCCTATGAGGCAGGGGAGGAGATTCATTACACGCTGACCATAGTAAACGGTAAGTCTCTGGCCGGCATTCAGGCGGCGGAATTTACCTACAGCAATACCAAGGGCCTGGTGCCTGCGGGAGAGGAACCACTGCCTGCTTCCTTCCCGGATATTCAGCCCGGAGAGACCGTTACCCTGTCCGGGGTGCTGGTGGGGGACGAGACTCTTCTTGCGGAAGCCGGGGCGCAGAATACGGAAACGGCTGCTGTCGGGGAAGCCGCCAGGGAAGAGAAGGCAGGCGGGAATACCGGAGTAATACTTGGCGTGGCAGCGGCGGTAATTCTGCTTCTGGCCGTGTTGGTCATCCTTGTGCTGCGGAAGAAGCCGGGATCAGAAACGGACGGCAAGGATGCAAAAACGGGTAAAAATGCAGGCAAGGGTAAAGGCGGCGGCAAGGGCGGAGCCGGAGCACTGGCGCTTCTGCTGGCTCTCTGCATGGCGGGGGAGGTCCTGCCCGTTCAGGCGGCTGACAAGGACAGCGTCACTCTGCGGCCCTATGTAAGGTTTGAATATGCGGGTCAGGAGGTCATGATCCGTACTGTGATGGAGTTTGCTTTCAGTCAGGAGCGCTGGACGGTGAACCCGGAGGATAAGGCGCAGAACAAGCAGATTACCTGCCACGATCCTTCCATCTTTAAGGATCTGGACGGGGTCTATTATGTGCTGGGCACTCATATTACAGGAGGAAGAAGCACAAACCTTTATGACTGGGTCAGCCTGGATAACGTGATTCGGGAGAGCTATTCCCTGGAGACCAGAAACGAAGTCAGGGCATGGAATAAAGAAAATAATACGGGTGACTGGTTTGGATACCTTTGGGCGCCTGACGTGGTGTATAATACGGCCATGGGCAAGTACTGCGTCTATTTAAGCGCAGACGGGGACGACTGGAAATCCAATATTGTGATGCTGACGGCGGACTATGTAACGGGACCATACGAATATGCAGGCTCCGTTGTCTATGGCGGCTTTAACGCGGAGACCTTTGGGGAGACGGATGCGCCGAAGGTTCTGGGTACGGATCAGATTCCGGAGCGCTATGTGACAAACGGCGTGGATAATAGAAAGTGGGGAGATATGTGGCCCAATTGTATTGATCCCTGCGTGTTTTATGATGAGGAAGGCCGTCTTTTGATGGCATACGGTTCCTGGTCGGGCGGCATCTTTATGCTGGAGCTGGATCCGGAGACGGGGCTGCGGGATTACTCCGTAACATATGAAGAGGACATTCATGCCGATCCCTATTTCGGCAGGAAGATTGCCGGCGGAAGCTATGCTTCGGGAGAGGGAGCTTATATTCAGAAAATCGGAGATTATTATTATCTGTTTATTTCCTATGGCGGCCTGGAGGCGGCAGGGGGATATAATGTCCGGGTGTTCCGCTCCACGCGGCCGGACGGGGACTATGTGGATGCGCTGGGCAATACGGCCTATTACGACAAATATGTTTTGAATATCAACCAGTCTGTGGGCGTGAGGCTGATGGGAGGTTATCAGTGGCGCAACTTCAACGTCGGACAGGTGGCCCAGGGGCACAATTCCGCTTTTGTGGACGACGACGGCAGGGCCTATATCGTGTTTCATACCAGGACCACTAACGGCACCGAAGGCCATTATGTCAAGGTACATCAGCTGTTCCAGAATAAGGAGGGCTGGCTGGTGGCGGCGCCTTACCTGACTCATGGGGAGACTCTGAAGGAGGACGGTTATTCCGTTTCCGAGGTGGCGGGAAATTATGAGATCATCCTGCATGAGCCGGAGATTGATTACAAGAATCTGGAGGCAAAGCAGCCCGATATGATTACGCTTAAGGAGGATGGCAGTGTTACCGGCGATTATACCGGAAGCTGGAGCCTGGAGGCAGGTACTCCCTATATTACCCTGTCTTTGGACTCAGTAAGCTACAGCGGCGTGGCTCTGGAGATGGAGATTGAGGGGACCGTTTTGAAAACCATGGTGTTCACGGCCCTTGGCAAAGAAAATCAGGTAACGCTGTGGGGCAGCAGGGTAACGGGAGACCGGTAAGGATAACGGCTCCCATGTCTTCGGAGAGTGGAAAGGGAAGAGGAAATGGCTGAAAAACAGAAAAACGGGAAAATCGAGGCGGCTTTGGACATAGC
>CAZAMX010000037.1:0-12927 GCA_964486095.1 uncultured Acetatifactor sp.
GCTGCTGCATATCAGAGGGATCTCTTTCAGCATTCCTGCCCTTGCCGGGATCCTGAAAGTGGTATGGGTTTTAGCCAAAGCCCAGACTTATGCTTTTACCGTGCTGGGTATGAGTCAGCTTTTCCATGCAGTGGGAATGCGGGATACAAATCGTTCTGTTCTGCGCATGAACCATCTGGAAAACAAATTGATGATAGCAGCCTGTGTTATTGGCTTTTTGCTGCAGTTTGCGGTGACGGAGGTCCCGTTCCTGATTGATGCCTTTGGGACGTCCCCGCTGTCCGGAAGGGACTGGATGCGGTTAAGCCTTTTGGCAGCGGCGCCGCTTTTGGCCCACGAGATTATGTGCCTGGTGTCATGGTGCTGTAAGCGCAGGCGGTGTCAGGCGAGCCGGGGAGCATCTGCAGCAGTGCCTTTCCGGTTAAGGTGACGGTGTTCCCGTTTTGATCCAGAAGACATAAGAACGAAGTGCTGTACAGGGTATCCTTCCTGCGCCAGAGATTCATAGGGTCATAGCCGCAGATGCGAAAGCAGCCTTCTATTGTTATGTGAGCCTCCTGCAAAAATGCCTGGATCAGGGCTTCACGCCGTGCTGCCTGCTCTGAAAGAAGGCGGGACCAGGGGGCAAGGGTTTCCTCGCCACGGGATACCGGGTAATCTGCCGTAAGAGTCCGGGGCAGCTGCTGCAGTACAATTTCATAGACGGGGCGGGACTCGTTTCCAATATCATGGAATAGGGTGAGGCCGTGCCGTCTGGCGGCAAACAACAGGAGGGAGCCGCTGTCATAAGCACAGCGGCGGGGATCCAAAATCAGACCGGGATCAGCCAGCCGTTTTGCGCATTCCGCCAGAGCTTCCTGCTGTCTGCGGACAGACTTCCTTTCGCATGCGGGCCGATTCGCACCTGCGGGCTGATCCTGGTTTGTGGACAACTGCTCCAGGGCGCACAGCTCGATATATTGAGCCATGCCCTCGATGGTCTCCGTCAGGAATTCTTCCTGGATAAAGCCGCTGCTTACGGCTTTACGCATTTCCCGCAGTGCAAGAAAACGGGGCAGCGCGTCAGGTTCGGAGAGGCAGCGGCATTCTTCCGCCTTTAAGGCCAGATATTCCGGGGACAATTCTGCGCATGCCAGCAGGAGGTCATTGGGAAATCTTTTTTCATTCCGCTCCATCTGGAAGGCATGAAACATTTCGTGTACCAGCCGGGAAGTGAACCGTTCTTCGTCCCTTGGAAGCTCCGGACCCACGTTCCAGATGGCGATCCGGCGTCCCTGAAAGGACATGGCGGTGTTGCCGCGGAAATCTTCGGGACAGTCCGTAAGCTGTCCGTCCAGAACGGCATGAGTGCCGTCGTAAAGGGCAAAGGGAAACGGATGAAAGCCGGGCCAAAGGGCTTCGAAGTCAATACGCTCCAGCTGCCGGCTTACTTTTTCATACAGTGTTTTCATGGTTTCTCCTGTTCTGCCTTGCAGGCGTGATCTTTATCTAAAGTCTATTATAAAAATAGGTCCGGTAACAACTCAACTTGAAATCTGACGACTTTTTCATACCGCGTTTCCAGGCGGGAATTGGGCGTTTCCTTTGATGAGACGATTGGCAGAGTACAGGAAAAATTTTCTTTGGGAGAGGAAGAAGCGCAGAAGAATGTGCAGCTTTACTGGTAATTTCTAGGTTTCTCCTACCGTTGATTTCAACACATCATTCATTATCGTCATGACTTCATCTGCTTTTCCCCGCAGAGTTACCCGCATAAGGTCCTTTTCATAGCGGTAAGCAAAATATACATCAGAGCATTTCTTCATGGCTGACAGGAAAGACTCGCATAAATGGGAGGCTTCGTCCGGTGATTGTGCCTTTATATCATAGACCATACAGATTTGTCCGGCAGTGTTGATCCGCCGCTGAAGGAAATCCTCGGCAAGTGCAAGCTGTTTTGAACTTACGGCGGCACTGACAAAGGGCTGCGTCCAGAACCGCGCCACATCATCATTGGAAAAGCGCCAGCCGGATGCAGTTTTTTCTCCGTGCAGCAGTCCGCGCTGCAGGTAATTGTGCAGGGTGCGTTCCGTGAGCATGGACATCTGAGAGAGTTGGGAAAGTGAGAAGCTTTTTTCTGTCATACAGCAATTTCCTCCTACCGAAAAATAACTGAAAATTTAGGCCATCCGGCTTTTTATGCCCTGAACATGATAATTATACCATCAGAGGTGCCGCTTGTTAAGCGGGAATCTGCAGTTGACAAAACAAGACTAATACGTTAGACTATATGTAGTCTAACGCATTAGTCTTGTTTCCGTACAGGACGACATATCGGGAATCAATAGATCCGTTAAAGAGACAGGGAGGACGGGGAATGGATACGCCGAAGGTTTTTGAAAGTGAATATCGTTTTTGCTTGATTTTATGGGAGAATGAGCCCATCAACAGCACAAAGCTGGCGAAGCTGTGCAATGAGAGGCTGGGCTGGAGCCGTACTACCACGTACACCGTTATTAAGCGGCTGTCTCAGAGGGGCGTTGTAAAGAGCGAGAATGCCATTGTGACATCACTGGTGTCCAAGGATGAGGTTCAGGCCGCGGAGCTTGACGAGCTGATGGAGAAAACCTTCGAGGGCTCTGTTCCTGCTTTTATTGCCGCCTTTACAAGGCGCAGGCGCCTGTCGGGAGAGGATCTGGCAGAAATACGGGAAATGCTGGATAAAATGGCGGAAGAAGAGAAGGAGTAGAGTAAGAAGAGTAGAGTAAGAAGGAGTAGAGAAGGTATGGAAGCTGTGTTTTTAAAGCTGCTTAATATGAGTATTACGGCCGGGTGGCTGATCCTGGCGGTGATATTCTTGAGGCTGGTGCTTCGCAGGGCGCCCAGGTGGATGATCTGCCTTCTGTGGGGAATGGTAGCGGTGCGGTTAATCTGCCCGGTGTCCTTTCAGAGTATCTTCAGCCTGATTCCCAGCGGAGAGACAGTCCGACAGGAGATTGTATTTTCGGAGAGTCCTGCCATCCAAAGCGGTATCAGGCTGGTGGATCATGTGGTAAATCCGGTGCTGCAGGATTCCTTTGCGTCGGAGCCGGGTGACAGCGTAAACCCGCTGCAGGTATGGCTTTTTGCGGCCGGGATTTTATGGATTCTGGGTGTGGGGATTATGCTGGGTTATGTTGCGGTCAGCTATGTGAGGCTGCGCCTGCGGCTTCGAACGGCTGTTCGGCTGGAGGCGTATGTGTATTTCAGCGAGTTTGTGGACACGCCCTTTATCTTTGGGGTGCTGCGGCCGCGGATCTATCTTCCCTCCCATATGCCGGAGGCACTGCGGGAGCCGGTGACGGCTCATGAGAAGGCGCATCTGGCGCGGCGGGATTATTTATGGAAGATATTGGCTTATTTTCTGCTGACGGTTTACTGGTTTCATCCTCTTTGCTGGGCGGCATATGTCCTGTTTTGCAGGGATATGGAGCTGGCATGTGACGAAAAGGTAATCCGAAATTATGACGGGGGGCAGAAAAGGGTCTATTCCGAAGCATTACTGGAATGCAGCATGAGGGTGCATAGAGTATGGGGCTGTCCCCTGGCCTTTGGCGAGGTGGGAGTGAAAACCAGGATTAAGTCGGTGATGAATTACAAAAAACCTGCGTTTTGGATTATCGTGGCGGCAGTGACAGCCTGTATTCTGCTGGCGGTCTGCTTTTTGACGGATCCGGCGAAAGGAGCCGGAACCGATGAAACTTCTGCCGCAGGGAATGTCGGTGCAGACGACAGCGGCGCTGACGAGGCCGGCCGCGGTACTCCGGGAAACGGTTCCGAAGAGGGGAGCAATGGATTCGCATCCGATCGGGAGCCTTTGGAAAATGTAGAGGAAACCTCGCTGCAGGCATTTATCGGAGAATGGACAAAGGCCTTTGTGAGCAGGGATGCAGACGGGATTGCCGCTTTGTGCAAAGAAGAGCTGCTTTCCGGCCTGGCACTTCCCGAGTACGCCTCTATGCCTGAAGGGGCTTGGCAGCTGGTACAGGAAAAGTTTCACGGTCTGCTGCGGCAGCAGGATAACGGACAGTACCGCTTTGGGGAATCCGAGGCCTGGCCGCGGGATCCTGAGGCGGACGTGGTGATCAGGACCATGGAGGAAGGCCGGGCGGAGATTATTTACTATGCTTGGTCGGAGGAACCCAGGGTCACTGTTTGGAAGGAAATCTTATCTTATGAGTTGGGTGATCAGGGATATGCGGTTACCTCGGAAGGGCTGATATTCTATGATAATATTTCCTCGGAGAGGGATTTTGCAGAGGCGTATGATATTTACAGTGTACTCGGGTATTATGATATGGCTGTTGACGGCAGCAGAATAGATTACAGCAGCAACGGCGCCGGAGAAGAGCTGGGACGAACGGCGTTGTTGAGTTCATCCATGAAATATCGTTCTCTCTTTGAGGATCCAGGAAAGGCTGCCATCATGCTGTTAAATCTGTCGGAGGATTCCGTGGAGATTAAAGTGCTGGATTCCCATAAATACGGGGCGGCATCACGGCTTGGCCTGGAAGAGGGGGCCGACAGCGGATCGGCGGGAGATGGGATTACGGATATAGGCATCACCTTCCCCCGGGAGGACGGGCTGCCTGTGCGGATAAGCATGGTACAGTATGGCAGCAGCGGTATCTGGATCCCTGTAAGCTACATGCCGAATCCCTTTTATCGTCTGCTTGATATGGACTGGGACGAAATCAGAGCCAGAAATCTTTCTCTCAATGATGACCCGGATTGGCAGGATATTGTCTGCATCGGGGAGATTCCGGAGCAAGGGATTAAGCTGTACGGTTATAATGATGCGGAATGCGGAGGGGAGGGAGTCGCCATAGAGATCGGCGATGATGTGAACTACTTTGACTGGATCTATACATCGCCTCGCTGCCTGCTGCCGGAATGCTATTGGAATGAAGGAAAAAAGCAGCTGCAGGTTGCCCTGAACATTTATACGGGAACCGGCGCCGATGCCCAGGAGCTGCATGTACTGCAGCAGTATTCCACAGGCACCCTGCAGGATTTTGTTCTGGATTTGAACGGTTACGAAGAGCTGCTGACGCAGCGTATTGAG
This sequence comes from uncultured Acetatifactor sp., assembly GCA_964486095.1. Lineage (GTDB taxonomy): Bacteria > Bacillota > Clostridia > Lachnospirales > Lachnospiraceae > Acetatifactor. The sequence continues at coordinate 5,084 of CAZAMX010000037.1, forward strand.
TATTCTTTTGATAAGGATACAGGAAGGCTGACTTTTTATGATAACCACAGCGGAGAGCTGTTGGCGGAAGCAGAGTTGCCGGAAGATAAGGAAGCCGCCGGCCTGGAAATCACCAGCCTGGAAATGGGATGTATTTCTCATTTCATTCTGGGAGATGAAATCACTCTGCAGGTGCAGGTGGGATACTGCCGGGAGGGGACGTATATGGCGGAATATGATTATGTAAACGAGGAGATTCCTGTTCTTGAGGCGGAGCTGATCCTGAACTGGGACGACAACGGGATCATTATCTTTGAACTGGGAGAGATCCGGGCCGTCAGGTAACAGCACGAAAACTTTTTCAAATGGTTTACACTTGTTTTCAACTGTGGTAAAATGATTTTAACAATTCTATTGAAACAAAATACAGTCGAATCCGGCGGAAAGGAGCGGCATGGAGGATAAGCAAAGCGGTAAAATGATTGCCCCGATCGTCATTACGGCCATTATGATTTTGTATTATGCAGGCTTTTTCTTTGCCTGTATGCTGATACCGATACCTGTGCTGCTGAAGCTGTTATTCGGGCTTTTACCCATTGGGCTGGGCGGGGTCTGCATTTTTGTCCTGGTGGAAAGAATCGGGGAGATAAGGAGCGGTGAAGAGGATGATCTTAGTCAATACTGATTACATTACGGGAAAGAATTTTGAGATGCTGGGCCTGGTAAAGGGCAGTACAATCCAGAGTAAGAATCTGGGACGTGACATTACACAAAGCTTCAAGACATTGGTGGGCGGCGAGCTGAAGGCTTATACGGAGATGATGAACGATGCCAGGGCTCTTGCCACTAAGCGGATGGTGGAGGAAGCGGAAAGAATGGGAGCCGACGCGGTAGTGAATGTACGTTACAGTTCCGCATCTGTAATGCAGGGAGCAGCGGAGGTAATGGCATACGGTACTGCGGTGAAATTTGTATAGGCAACTGGGCGGTTTTCACGCAGATTTATCGGTGATGCAGGCGGTTTTATAGAGGATGAGGAAAAGGGTTACGGACAAGATCTGTAGCCCTTTTCTAAATTCAGCCGTGACAGCAGAAATTTCAGACATGCCGCTTTAAGCGGCACAAACAAGAAAATCTTCATTCCGTTCACACTAGACAGGGGGGTACAGGATGCTTAGTCGTCTGGTAGGTATTATCTATATTATATTAAGCAAGGGGACGGTAACGGCCGAGGAACTGGCAAAGCAGTTTGAAGTGTCGGTACGGACGATCTACCGGGATGTGGAGCGGCTGAGCATGGCAGGAATCCCGGTTTATGCCAGAAAGGGGAAAAACGGAGGCATCAGTCTGACAGAGCGGTTCGTCTTGGATAAGATGGTGATTTCCGGGGAAGAGCAGAGAAGGATTCTGGCAGCACTGGCCAGTCTGCGGGAAACGAAGGCCTCGGAGGAAGAGGAAATTCTGCAGAAGCTGGGGGCGTTTTTTAAGGCGGATGTGCCGGACTGGGTGGCAATTGATTTTTCCGACTGGAGCGGCCGGCGGCAGGAGCTTTTTGCACAGATACGAAAGGCGATCCTGGAGCGGCGAGTGATGGAGTTTGACTACTATGGTCAGTATGGAGATATGTCCCGCAGGACGGTGGAGCCGGTGCAGCTTCTTTTCAAGGAGTATACCTGGTATGTGCGGAGTTATTGCAGGAAGCGCCAGGCCATGCGGCTGTTTAAGGTGCTGCGGATGAAGCGGGTAGAGCTCTTGGAGGAAACCTTTGAGCCGGGCAGCAGGAAATGGGCGGAAGAAAACAGCGGCGGACAGCCGGAAGCAGTTAATGAGGGCGGCGACGGTGCAGGCTGGGAGAAGCACAGGGAAGAAAAGGTGGTCTTTCAAATTGCAGGAAAAGAAGCGTATCGAATATATGACCGTTTTGAGGAAGAAGAGATTGAGCGGCTGCCGAATGGAGATTTTTTAATCACGCTTAGGTGCTGCCTGGATGATTGGGTCTACGGCGTGATTTTGTCCTTCGGCCCCTCTGCAAAGGTAATAGGCCCGAAATATGTCCGGGAAAGGATCGTGGAAAAAATCCGGGACATGGAGAAAAATTATTTATAATATGACGCACAGATGTCAGATTATCTCTGTTATAGTTAATTCGTAACAGCTCAGATACCCCTACCGCGAAGTCAAAATTGCGTTTTTATGCAATTTTGCGAGACTTGCAAGCAGGTATCGGATACCGGACCGTAAAATACAACGAAACGAGAGGAGAAGAGAAATGGAACAAAATTTGAAAATCTGCCAGAGCTGCGGCATGCCCATGCAGGAGGATCAGTACGGAACAAATAAGGATGGCAGCAGGAATGACAGCTATTGCTGTTACTGTTACAAGGACGGGGCGTTTGCACAGGATTGCAGTCTGGAGGAAATGGTGGAGTTTTGCGCGCCCTTTGAGGTGGAAGGCGGACGTGCCGGAAACCTGGAAGAGGCGAAGGAGCAGTTGATGAAGTATTTCCCTACATTGGAGAGATGGAGAGGTTAGTGTGAAAAATGAATTTTTCACACGCAAATTTGTGCCTGCGGCCCATACGGCAAAAAGCTTAAGCTTTTCGCCGTCAGGAATTCGCAGGATATGGAAGGGAATGGCTATTAATATGCTGGAGATACCGGAAAGTTTGACAATTGCGGGACAACTGAATGAGACCATACAGGGAAAAAGAATTCTGGAGGTGGAGGCGGCTCACACGCCCCACTCCTTTGCCTGGTACAGCGGAGAACCCGGGTTCTATGCGGAAATTATGGAAGGACGGGAGATTGGCGTATCTGTGGGAATCGGGAGTATGGTGGAGATTTCCCTGGGATCAAAGCGGCAGAGAACAGAAAATCCAGGGGCGGAGAATCACCGGGAATACATATTTTTAATGGGCGACGGCGCTACAATCCGCTATTTTGAGCCAGGGGAGCCGCTGCCGGAAAGGTATCAGACCCGCATAACCCTGGAAGACGACAGCAGTGTGGTTTGTTCCATACGGATGTACGGGACCATGCTTCTGGTGCGGCCTGAGCTTTTTGACAATCCCTATTATCTGGCGGCGAAGAGAAAGCCGCTGCCGAATACGGAAGATTTTACTTACAGCTATTTCAAAGGGTTGTTTGATGAGGTGACGGGAAATCTTTCCATGAAGGCGTTTTTGGCCACGGAGCAGCGGATTCCGGGGCTTGGAAACGGTGTGCTGCAGGATATTCTTTTGGAGGCGGGCGTTCATCCTAAAAGGAAGATCGGCAGCTTGACGGAGGCGCAGAGGCGGAGAGTCTATGATGCTGTCCAGGAGACACTGCGGAAAATGACAGCGGGAGGCGGCCGGGACACGGAAAAGGATCTTTTCGGCAGAAAAGGAAGGTATCATACCATGCTCTGTCAAAGGGCGGCAGGTAAGCCTTGCCCCTATTGCGGCACGGAGATACGTAAGGCAAATTATCTGGGGGGAACTATTTATTTCTGCCCTATGTGTCAGGAGATGTAGGGCGCAGAAACGGTAACGCTGGGTGCCTGCGGTGACTCCGTGCATCTGTACAGAAGATTAGGGTTTGAAAAATATTTTAATAATATAATTATGGAATATGAATTGATACAGGAGGAATAAGTTTGGAAGTAAACTTCCAAATATTGAAATTAGAGCCCGCCAGAGGCGGGCATAGGGGGTGTAAACATGGAAATCAACAGATGTATAAAGGAGTCTTTTGTGGTGATTGGAAAAGAGGGCTCTACCGGGGACGGAGACGGGTTTATAAAACGGCTCTGGGAGGATGCCAACGGCCATTTCGGAGAGGTGGCACATCTGGCCAAAAAGGATGATGCAGGAAACGTGGCAGGTGTCTGGGGAGCTATGTCGGACCAAACCCGTTCCTTTCTGCCATGGGAGGAAAGTTTTACAAAGGGGCTGTATCTGGCCGGGGTGGAGTGCGAAGCAGGAGCGGAGGCGCCGGAAGGCTGGACTAAGTGGGTGATTCCGGGCTTTGAATATGCTTACACCGAAAGGGAAAACGATGATACCTTTTCCGGGATGCTGGAGTATTTAAAAGAGAATGGTCTGGAGCTTGTGGGGGCCGTGCAGGAATTTAACTGTCCTGAGACCCGAAAGGAATATTTGTTTTTCCCGATTCGCAGGCTGTGATCTTGGTATGCCACAGAGCAAACGGTTGCTCGAAAAGAATAAAAGTTTTTAAATGACATTGCATTTCTGTGTGTATTTTGATATGATAAAAAGAGCAAAGCATATATTCTTTGAATCTCTGGCGGCGTAAGCCGTATCTGCCGGGAATTCTCCCGTAGAACTTCAATGAAATCTGTGCTTTTAAACCACATGATTTTATAAAGCATGGATTCCTGAGAATGGCGGGAACGGAAGAAATGCCGGCGGATACGGCAACGGGCCTTGTTTTCATTCGAATTCCATGAGAAGGAGGAAGATTGAAAAAACGAACGAAAAGGCAGTACAAGGATACGGTATTTCGGATGCTGTTTCGGGATAGGGAGCGTCTGCTGGAGTTGTATAATGCCGTCAGCGGGAATCAATGCGCGGATGCGGAGAAATTGGAGATTGTGACTCTGGAAAATGCTATCTATATGGGAATGAAAAACGATCTGGCATTTTTGGTGGATTTCCACCTTTATTTGTACGAACACCAGTCTACGGTGAATCCGAATATGCCTCTGCGGTTCCTGCAGTATGTGACGGAAGAATATTGCAGGCTTACGGCGAAGGAGAACATTTACGGGAGCAGACGGATTTCCCTTCCATCCCCGCACTTTGTGGTGTTTTATAACGGAAAGCGCGAGTATCCGGAGAGACAGCTCCTGCGTCTCTCAGAGGCTTTTCAGGTGCAGGAGGATGAGCCGGCGTTGGAACTTAGTGTATGGATGTTAAACATCAATGAAGGTTATAATACCGAATTAAAGGAGCAGTGTCGGACTCTGGGAGAATACATGCAGTACGTGAATAAGGTTCGAGAATATGCGGTGGCTTTTTCCATGGAAGAGGCGGTAGAGCGTGCAGTAGACGAGTGTATTGCGGCTGGAATTTTGCGGGACTTTCTTCTGGCAAATAAGGCGGAGGTGAAACGTGTGAGTATTTATGAATATGACGAAGAGGTGACAAGAGAAGCCATTCGCATGGAAGAATATGAACGGGGAAGGGAAGAAGGAAGAGCAGAAGGAAGAGCGGAAGGAAGAGCAGAAGGGATTGAAGCCCTGATTCTGGACAACATGGAAAGCGGATTGACAAGAGAAGCTATTCTGGAAAAGCTGACGAAAAGGTTTGGGCTTAAGGCAGAGAGAGCCGAAGAGTATTATGAAAAAGCACTTAAAAAAACGCTTTTCAAACAGGGAAAAGGTGGTACAATATAACAAAAGCGCTGTCGGACATACTTTATAGAATCAGCTGCTGCGCAAATAGCCGCAACAGCTCAGGTAAATGTCTGAATTGTTGCAAAAAATTGAAAGAAGGATCACAGAAATGGATAAAATCATTTTGACAGGAGACAGACCTACCGGAAGGCTCCATGTAGGACATTATGCAGGTTCGCTGCGCAGACGGGTAGAATTACAGAATTCCGGGGAATATAAAAAGACATTTATTATGATTGCCGATGCGCAGGCGCTGACGGACAACATTGAGAATCCCGAAAAGGTGCGGCAAAATATTATCGAGGTGGCGCTGGATTATATGTCCTGTGGTCTGGATCCTGAAAAGTCCACACTGTTCATTCAGTCACAGATTCCGGAGCTGTGTGAGCTGACCTTTTATTATATGGACCTGGTGACGGTAGCCAGGCTGCAAAGGAATCCGACGGTTAAGAGCGAAATTCAGATGCGTAATTTCGAGGCCAGCATTCCGGTGGGCTTTTTTACCTACCCCATCAGTCAGGCCGCGGACATTACCGCTTTTAAAGCCACCACGGTTCCTGTGGGGGAGGATAAGCTGCCAATGATCGAACAGACAAGGGAGATCGTACACAAGTTCAATACGGTGTATGAGCCGGTACTGGTGGAGCCCACAGCGCTTTTGCCTGAGAACGAGGCGTCTAAAAGGCTGCCGGGAACGGACGGTAAGGCCAAGATGAGTAAGTCACTGGGCAACTGCATTTATCTGGCGGATACGGCAGATGAGGTGAGAACCAAGATCATGAGCATGTTTACCGATCCCCTGCATCTGCAGGTCAGCGACCCCGGACATTTGGAGGGAAATACGGTATTTACGTATCTGGATGCTTTCTGCAGACAGGAGCATTTTGAGCGTTATCTGCCGGATTATGCAAATCTGGATGAATTGAAGGCGCACTATCAAAGGGGCGGCCTTGGAGACGTAAAGGTGAAGAAATTCCTGAATAATATCATGCAGGAAGTGCTGGAGCCTGTCCGCAGCCGCAGGAAAGAGCTGGAAAAGGATATTTCCGCAGTATATGACGTGTTGAGGAAAGGGAGCGTGGCAGCCAGAGAGGTAGCGGCCCAGACACTTTCAGAGGTGAAGAGCGCCATGAGGATCAACTATTTTGAAGACGCAGAGCTGATCCGCATGCAAAGGGAAAAATATGAAGCTTAATACAGATTATGATGCAGATTTTGAAGAGTTGGATCCGGAAGAGGAAAAGGATGTAAAGCCGATGACCAAAGTCCTTGTTTTTCTTGGGCTGATGGTTGCGGCGGCAGTCATCTGCGCCATATTGTGGAATGTGACTCATAACGATAAGAAGGACGGAGGCGCGGAAGGCTCCCCTGTGAAGGGGGCGGAGGAATCTGTGCCGGAAGAGGAATTATTAGCTGAAGGAAGCCGGAAGCCTGATACGGAAACGGTTCCTGAGGGAACCGGGGAGCCTGGGGCCGAGATGTCTCCTGAGGAAGGCGGGGAAGCGGATTCGGGGAAGGTTTCTACGGAAAGCGGAGAAGCGGATTCGGGGAAGGTTTCTACGGAAAGCGGAGAAGCGGATTCGGGAAAGACTTCCGCCGAGAGCTCCGGATCGGAACCCGGAACCGGGCCTGAGCAGGGGAAAGCATCCGCTCAGGAGTCGGAGACTCCTGCTTCGAACGCGGCAGATAACAGCGGCTCCGGCCAGGATGCAGATGAGAAGGTTATGGATTTTGCGGAATGCGAAGATACGGTGACACCCAAGGAAGTGATAAATCTTCGTTCTACCCCCAGTACGGCAGCGGACAATATTGTATCCCAGGCTGTCTACGGAGACCTTTTGCGCAGAACCGGAGTCAACAATGATACGGGCTGGTCCCGGGTTGAGTATAACGGACAAATAGTGTATGCGGTCAGCAGTTATTTAACTTCTGATCTGACTGCTCAGCCGCCTGTGGCTGCGTCTGATGCCAACAGTGTCGTCACAAAGGACGGTAGAACCATTGTTTTTACTGACTGTGACGATAATATTTCTCCTAAAATGTATGTGAACCTGCGCTTAGAGCCCAGTACCTCCGAGGGCAATGATACGGTGCACTGCAGGCTGGAATATGGTCAGATTGTACACCGTACGGGAGTCAGTGAGGACTCCGGCTGGTCCAGGGTGGAGTATGACGGGGTTGTACTTTATGTGGTTACAAGCTATATGTATGTGGTGGAAGAAGAAAGCCAATAGAATTTGTGATAAGTAAGCCGGGCAGTAGTTGAATATCAAATGAATAAAAATTCCTTCTGAGAGAAATACTGGATGAAAAGTCCAGAAATCCGGAGGAATTTATTATGAGCAGAAATCAGAAGCTGGGAAAAGCCAGTATGAAGCCGGAAGAGCCGTTTTATATCTTAAACAGCGGAAGTGTGGTAGGCACGAAGGAGGGCCAGGGCCCCTTGGGCTTGTTGTTTGTCACGGTG
>CAZAMX010000038.1:0-12774 GCA_964486095.1 uncultured Acetatifactor sp.
TTTCTCCTCTCTGTTTGCCTTTCATAATCTGGGCTATCTATTATCAAGATTCTATTATAAACTGAAAACCTTCTGTTTTCAATAGATTGTTTTGCTATTCCAAGTTCTTTTCCATAATTTCATAAACCAGCTTTACATCATTTTCCAATTCATAAACGCCATGTCCCACTGTTTTATAGCCCCTGTGCTCATATAAGCTTGCTGCGGGAAGGGAAGCGTCCAGAACAGCCGTATCATGTTTTTTCGCAATCTCACCTTCCAGACAATCCATAATATACGTGCCGCAGCCTTTTTTCTGGTAATCCGGCAGCACGTATACTCCTGTAATATGGGCGCCGTCAAAGCATCCCGTGCCCACAATCCTGTTTCCAACCAGCAAAACGCCCATATTTCCCGAGGCTATGCCCTCTAAAATGTGTTCCTTACTATGATGACGGCAAAAGAAATCTGCCACCTCTTTCGGATAATATTTGGGATATATTGTTTTTATAGCTGTGTGCAAAACATTGTAAATTCCATCCGCCATGTCCGGCGTCGCCGTCCTATACTCCATGCCCTTCCTCCTGTCTTCCGCGTTCCCGATTTGTCTTTGTCATCGTATCATAAATCTTCGATTCATGACAAGCATTATAAAAATATATACTTTTATAATTGACGTAATTTTTTTATTTTGATAGCATTTAATTAAGCAGGCGCCTGCTCCAAAAATATCAGCAGGGAGGTTAATTTAAAAGCACATGAATGAAAAAATATATCAGCGCTACCTGGAAACCAGTATTTATACTTATGCAGGGGCCTATAAGGAATTTATATTGTCATTGCCGGATGACATTCCTTCCATCGGAATGCTGGTTTGTGACCAGATTACCCATCCGTCTATGTATTTTACAGAGCCGTCGCCTTATTTGGAGGATACCTATTTCGGAAAATTTGCGTCCTATCCAAAGAATCGCTTTAAAAACGAGGATGAACTATACATAACTGCCGTTGCAATGATTGCCGGTATTTTACGCCTGGATGAAGAAGGATTTACCAAAACAAAAGACGTTACAAAACGAATTACTGTCTCCTGCCGCCAGGCTTCCATATTATTCAGCGCAATTTTAAAAGCAAAGGGAATCCCCTGCCGTTCGCGAGCCGGATTCATGGATTTTGGCAATTACTTAAGGTGAGCACGGCTGGTAAAGAGTGGCAATGATACGGCGTCATAATATGCGCGGCGTTTATAAATGTAGCCGTATATATGATTTACTATTTTAAGGAAAACAGGAAGAAATACGAGTTTGAAAAAAGAGAGGCGAAATATTTTCGATATGACGATTATATAAGCAGAATATTTTCAAGCAGTGAATACGCACAGGAGCTGCGAATATCCCGGAGGGCATAGGACAAGGTTTTGGCAAGCCATGCGGAGGTGTCAAAAAGCTATCTGGGAAATTACACCGCTTATTTGAAAACCTTTTTTTACCACAGTGTGCTGATGACATCAGCGGGATACCTGCTGTATTGGAGCGCCAGCATCTATGTAAGCGGACTGCTGTTAAATACACGGATTTCCGTGGGTGATTTCCTTGTATTAATCAATATTGTATCCACAATTTCCATGCAGATCATCAACGTTTTGCAGATACTTCCGGATCTTTATGGGTCAAGTCTTTATATAGACGAAATCAAGGAAATACTGGATTATCCTTCTGACTTCCACGCAGGGAAATACCTGAAAAGAGAAGACTTTCACAGGATAGAATTCAAAGATGTTGATTTCAAATATTTCGGTCAAAACAGGTTTGCGCTGCACAACGTCTCTTTCACGATAGAAAAGAACCAGCTTGTGGCGGTTGTGGGTCTTAACGGCTCCGGAAAATCCACTGTTCTTGGCTGCCTGTCAGGTCTGTTGAAGCCGGACGGCGGAACGATTAATCTAAACAATGCAGCATACAATGAGTATGATACCAAAAGCCTGCGGAGCATGTTCGGGACGGTTTTCCAGACATATCATATCTATGAACAGTCCATTGCGGATAATCTTCTTCCCAAAGAAGCCGGGGAAGAAGATTACCCTTGCAAAATAAAGGAAGCATTACAATTCGGCGGGCTGCTGAACAAGGCGGAAAGCCTTCCAAACGGAATCGACACGATTTTATCCGGCGAATTCTCTCCGGATGGAATCTGCCTTTCCGGAGGGGAACAGCAAAAGCTGGCCAGGGCGTACGCCGCAAATCATCCGGTATTGGTTATGGATGAGCCCTCCGGCAATTTAGACCCGCTTGCGGAAAATGAGCTGATCCGCAAAATTAATCAGCTGTCGAAGGATAAAGGGGTGATTTTAGTCACTCATAATCCGGCCTACGTCAAAAATGTGGATTTGGTACTTTATTTTGAAAATGGGTGCCTTCTGGAGCAGGGCCCGCCGAATGAGGTGCTTCCGGCCTTTCTTACATTCCGATCTTGGAAGTAAAATCCTTCATCATCTCGGATATTTTAATCTGCTGAGGGCAGACCTGCTCACAGCTTCTGCAGCCGATACAGCGTGCAGGCCGCTTTTCCTCCGCCATACTGGCCACTGCCATAGGCGCAATAAAACCGCCTCCCGTAATCTTATGTTCGTTATACAGAGCAATCAGCTCCGGTATAGGCAGCTTTTTCGGACAATGGCTGGTGCAATAATGGCAGGCCGTACAGGGAAGCCCTCCCTTTTTGGTCTCTTCATCGGCGTATTTTACCAGGGCATCAAACTCTTCCCCACTCAGGGGCTTATCTGTTTCCCAGGTAGTAATATTATCCTTTAACTGCTCCAGATCGGACATGCCGGACAGTACCATGGTCACACCCGGAATGCTCTGCAAAAAGCGGAATGCCCATCCGGGAACCGTTTCCTCCGGCCGCAGGGACTGCATGGCCGCGGCCAGCTCCCCGGAAGCCTTTGCCAGCTTTCCGCCCCGCAGCGGTTCCATTACCCAGACAGGCAGACCGGCTTCCCGTATGGTTTCCACCTTTTCCCGGGCGTTCTGAAAATGCCAGTCCATGTAATTAACCTGCAGCTGACAGAACTCCATATGCTGTCCGTAAGCCTCCAGAAAACGCCTGATCACCTCCTCGCTGCCGTGGGCGGAAAAGCCCAGGTGCCGAATGCGTCCGTTTTCCTTCTGCTTCAGCAGATACTCCAATATCCCGTATTGCGGATCCAAATATGCGTCAATGTTCCCTTCGTAGACATTGTGGAACAAATAGAAATCAAAGTATTCTGTCCGGCATTTCTCAAGCTGTTTTTCAAAAATTTCCTCCACCTTCCCCATATTGGAAAGGTCATAGCCCGGAAATTTGCTGGCAAGATAATAGCTCTCCCGAGGATACCCGGAAAGATATTTTCCTGCAACCAGCTCCGAATTTCCGTCGTGGTAGCCCCATGCCGTGTCGAAATAATTAACTCCGTTTTTGTAAGCATAGTCGATCATCTTCGCGGCCGCGGCTTCATCCACCGCCCCGTCATTACCGTCCAGCACAGGCAGACGCATCATGCCAAGCCCCAGACCGGACAATTCCATGTCCTGAAATTTTCTGTAAATCATATTTACACCCCCTTGCCCGCCTCCGGCGGGCATTAATTTCCACATTTAGAAGCTTTCTTCTTTTGACACCCGTTTACTCCAAGGTCTTTGTAAGCCAAAAATAGACGTCCACGCCCCATGTATCCTCCAGATTGGCAGTATAAGCTTCCTGTACTGCTTCCGCCAGTTCTTCCACATCAGTATAATATCCTATGGGCGTAGCAATGATATTTGCTCCTTCCATATCTTTAAAATAAAACCGCAGCTGCCCGCCGCTGAACAGATATAATTCACCCGTTTTTACGTCAGCGATGGTCCGTTCGTCATCCCTGGTATAATTTCCCCGGACATTTTGCGCCACAACCCCTCCTTCCTCATCATAGGTATAGGTGGGGAACAGCAGCGCGGAATCGGAAAGATAATTGAGCATGGTCTGCGCCGCATCATTATTATACATGTCTACATTCCATTCCGCAACACCTTCCCTGCCGATGCGAACGGACACCGCCTTTGCCAAGATTTCGGCTTCCTCCCTGCCGGCACCGCTCTCGACCTGTGGGGTATTCTTTTCCACATCTGTATTTCCGTTTCCGGTGTCTGCATTTTCCGTACCTGTACTTCCCCCGTACAGCACTTCTGCCGGCGGCTCCCCGGGATCCTGAGCCCCTGTCCCGCAGCCGGAAAGCATCAATACCTCAAAGCCCAAAACGACAGCCGCCCTTTTCCATTTACCAATGACTGCTTGATTTTTTCTCATTTTGTCTCTTTTCCTGTTCATGTACATGTTCCTCGTCTCCTTTTCATCGTCTCTTCTAATCGTCATTTTCCATTATTAAGGTTACTATGCTCACCTGCTTTAGTCTCGCAGAAAAAGCCCCTGCAAAAAGAAAGAACAAAACCGGTATGACCGTAAACGGCAGAAGCGTTCCCATTATACTGAAACCCGCACGGAAATCACCGATTCCAAATGAACGGAATACGCTCTCGATTATGTCGTCGGCAAATACTGCGGAAAGTATAATACCGCCGGCCGTCCCGGCCGCCGCCACCGCCAGAAAGCGGAAGGAAAAGGACAGCCTAAGCTTTCCTGCAGATAATCCCATGCTTTTGTAGACCGCCATATTCCCTGTCTCCGCCTGCAGCAGCTTCCCTGAGATCAGCGCCACGGAAACACAGATAAATACTGCCGCAATCAGGTAGATCACAGCGATCATAACCTGCATCAAAAAAACGATTCCGTCCAGCCCCGACCAGCTGTTGGTATGCACGTCAATCCCACGATAATGCTCCTGCAGGTAATCCGTCGCATAGTCCCGCATGTTTCCGTTTTCCAGAATATAGTGATAGCACCAGATATACCCGGTAATATCGCCGATCTTTGAATATCCCTCCATGCTCATGCCGATATTGCTGCCCATACCGTTTGCACACTGATATATCCCGGACACCCGATAATCCTCGCTTCTTCCGTTTGCCGCTACCTTCACGATGTCCCCAACGGACAGCTGCAGTTCAACGGCCACGGTATCCGTAATCAGAATGCTGTCTCCGTCACAGGCATACCCCCTTAAAATATGAAACCAATCCGTGTCGTTCAGCACATTAGCCTCATATTCCTGCCCATTTACCGTGACACTCTCCATAGCCAGCTCATATCTTTCCCGAATGGGAGAATACCATGCTATCGCCCGCTCAATTTCATCCATAGGTACGTCCTGCTGAAAGGGCTGCACCCCCAGGTCATGATCTGCCACGCTGAAAGCATTCATCAGTCCTTCCCCGTTTGGCCCCAGCCATGTTTCCATCCGCCCGATTACAGCCAGAAAAACTGCCAGAAATACGGCAATCAGGAAAAGTGCCATATAATTTTTCTTTTGAAAGCCTAATTCCCGCCAGGCAATATCCCATGCCAGAGACCTTTGCCGGATTGCCGTCTGCACCCGCCTTCCCGCCGCCGTTTCCCTGAGCGTCTCCATCGGCACCACCTTCAATATTTTCTCGGTCTTTAAAATCAGAAAAGCTGCAAACAACAAAATCAAGGCCATTAACAGCAAAAGGCAAAGCAGAAAAGGCAGCTTTACGGTAACCAGCATTCCCGTGGAGGTTACCAGTCCCCTCGCCAAAATGGCGGCAATTCCTTCTGCAAAGATCGGCCCAGGCATCAGCCCGGCCAGAATAACACCCCCGTAAAGCAAGAGGTAGCCGCTCCGGATTTCCTCCCCGGGCATCCCCAAAGTCTTCAGGACCGCCATATCCTTTTTATCCTCTTCCACCACCGCAGACAAGCTGTGCCCTGTCACAATCATGCACACCAGGAACAAAACCACGGAAAAAACAATTAGAAATCCGGCAAGAATGTTTTGCAGTAAAAGCATGTAATTCAAAAGACTCTCCTGCCTGTAAGTAAACTCCGTATAAAGGGCAACCTCCGAGCCGTCCTGAATTGCCTTGTGAAAATCCAACGCCGAAAGAGAGCTTTCCTGACTTTGAAAAATATGCAGCATGGCCCCTTCCCGTCCCAGCGCATCCACCTTCGCTGCGCTGGCAGCGATCTCCTGCATGGCGGCGTAATCTTCCCGGCTGACCAGAAAGCTCTTCATGTCAATCATGGAGCTGCCCATAAATCCGTCTGCGAAATAGCCCGCCACTCTCAGGCGATAGATGCCCTCCTTACGAGACAGCTCAAAGGAAACGGTATCTCCGATTTCCACATCGAAGGCCGAACTCATGGCCGGGGAAATATAAACACTTCCCGGCGCAATCCGGGAAACGGAAATCCCGGAGCCCTCAGGCCCGGACAGCTCCCGGCCTTCCCTGTTAATAAAACGATAGGGAATTGACCCGTCATAGAAAAGAAGCTGCCCTTCATTATCGGAATAACCGCCGTTTATCTCATAGCCGGCAAAAAGAAGGGGCTGATTTATCACCCGGTCCACGTCCGGGAGCTTTTCGATTTCCTCCCTCAGACCTTCTCCGCTGCCGCTAACCCATATGGTAAGATCCCCAAAGCCCAGACGTTCCATCTCCGCTTTTACAGACTGCCTGCCGCTGACATACAGCGTCAGGGAAGAAAACAGACACAAAGAAAGGACGGCCACCAGCAGAAAGATTCCCCGGATACTTCTCTTTTGTTTTTTCCATGCTGCCTTCCACAGCATGTATACGCTTCTCCGCATTTGACTTTTTTTCATAAAAATACTCCTGCCCGCCTAAAACGATCAATAGTGAAACCCTTCCAGCCAGGAAGCAAGCTCCTGCTCTCTTACTCTATCTTTTCCCTGGTAAGGACCTGACTCCAGTTCTCCTACAATAGCGCCGTCCTCCAGGTACAGAACGCGATTCCCGCGCAAAGCCGCCTCCCTGTCATGGGTCACCAGCAGGATGGACTGCCCCTCCCCATGAAGCGCGGTCAGAAGATTCAGAACTTCCTCCGTATTTGCTTTGTTTAAGGCTCCCGTGGGCTCGTCGGCAAATAAGATTCCTGGTTTTGTGATAACCGCTCTGGCTACGGCCGCGCGCTGCGCCTCCCCGCCGGAAACCTGTGCCGGCAGCCTGTCCTTCGCCTTCTCTAAGCGCATTTGATGAATCAGGGCCTCCGTTTTTTCTCCAATCTCCTTCTCGGACATGGAGCCGCAGATCAGTGCTGCCATGCGTATGTTTTCCTCTAATGTCAGACTGCTGACTAAGTGGGTGCGCTGGAACACAAAGCCAAAATCCTCCGCTCGAAGACAGGTCAGTTCCTTTTCCGAAGCATGGGCAATGTCAATTATTTTATCAGAAGACAGCTTACTACCCGGACATTTCTCTTTTCCCTTTCCCGCACGCCGGGCGCCCGCCAGCTTTGACTGACACATTTTCCCTGGGCGTCCGGGCGTATACAAGAGCTGTCCTCCGTTTAACCGATCCATTCCGCTAAGCGCATAAAGCAGCGTGGATTTACCGGACCCGGAAGCACCCATGATAACCGTAAAGTCGCCCTTGTACACCTCCAGGCTGACTCCCTGCAGAACGGTTGTCTCCCCAAAAGCTTTTACCATATCTGTTCCCCGCAAAATGACTTCCTTCATGTTTCTGCTGCCTCCTGCTGCTTCTCTGTTTTTAACGCATCATTGCTTTCCACCTTTGCAATCATATAATCCAGACAGGCCAGCTGTTCTTTTTCCTTTTTCAATTCCTCGCTTTTTTCCCGACGGAAACGGCAGATCAGCCCATATTGCCCCTGTATATTACCCGTCTCCTGATAACATCGGTACTGCTCCAGCAGCGCAGGAGCGGCGCCTTCCTCTTTTAATCTCTGACAAATTGTTGTATTTTCCTGCATCTCTAATCTCCCTGGAAAAATGATGCCAAAGTCGCTTCAGGCCAAAGTCACTTAAAAATTCTTCTCACGCTATTCTCTTGCAAAATAACAAAAAGCTCTATAAAATATGCTTAGATACATTTTGCACATCATAGAATTCAAATTCAGCATTCTATGATCACATTTAAAAGGAGCATCCCTATGATCGATACCCGTCTGCTGCAATATTTTCTCGCTGTTGCCGAAGAACAGAGCATTACAAAAGCCGCTGAATATCTTCACATTTCCCAGCCCACACTGTCGAAGCAGATGATGGATCTGGAAGAAAGTCTGGGGAAGCAGCTCTTAATTCGCGGCAGGAAAAAGGTTACCCTGACGGAAGAGGGAACCTTCCTGCGGGGCCGCGCCCAGGAAATCATTTCTCTGATGGACAAGACCGAAAGCGCTTTTCGCGAAAACGAAGAGAACATTTCCGGCGATGTCTACATCGGCTGCGGCGAACACCGCTCCACTTTTTCCATTATGCAAATCATCCGGTCGATTCAGGAAGAATATGCCGACATCCGGTTTCATTTTTTCAGCAGCAATGCAGACGCCATCATTGAGCGGCTGGACAAAGGACTTCTGGATATGGGTTTCTTACTGGAGCCGGAAATTACTCCCCGTTACGATTACCAGAAGCTCCCGCTGCGCGAGGCGTGGGGCATCCTTATGCGCAAGGATTCCCCTCTTGCAGACAGGGGAAAAATATCTTTCGCAGATTTGGCAGACCTCCCGCTGATCATGCCCAGCCAGACTTCCAGCAACAACCGCCTGACCGCATATTTTGCAGATGCCATGCCAAAACCATATATTGTCTCTACCTACAACCTGATCTACAACGCCGGGCTTATGGTAGAGGCAGGGATCGGCTATGCCCTCTGCATTGATGAGCTGATCAACACCGCCGGCAGCCATCCCCTGACATTCCGCCCCTTATCACCGGAGCTTTATTCAAACGTATACCTTTTTACCAAAAAGTATCAGGTCTTTTCCAAGGCCACAAAGCTGTTTTTAAGCCGTCTGGCGGCAAACATCGGCTGTTTGAGCCCTTTACCTTAATTCCAATGTGATTGTCACATCGCCGTTTCCCAGCAGTTCCTCCAATTCCCCGGCGGATTTATCTGTAATCCTTCCGAGCCTTGTGTATGCCCAGGAATTGGAGCCATAAAATACCACGATCTGATTGCCGGAATACAGGACAATATCCCCCGCCTGTGTTGTTGTCCGTTCATCCTCTCTGGTCAGACTTGTTCCAAGAGAACCAACCTGTTCAAATCCCCCATACATGGACATCTGTATGGATAAAGGCTGTTCACGGAGAAGCTCCTTAAGCCCTCTGGCCGACTCATTATCCTCCCATGCCACGGCAACCGGCTCATCACCAATCTTCATCCATATGCTCATTTCTTCCTGCTCCAAACTGTTTTCTTCTACCGCTTCAGAATGAATCGGGTACTCACCCTGCACCTGTTGTTCACTCTGTACATGCTCCGTATTCTCCTGCACCGGTATCAATTCTCCGGTCTCCCTGCTGCCTGGTAACTTTAGACTGCCGCATCCAGTCAGAGTGCTTATCAGACATATAAAAATCACTGCCAACCTTACCTTTTTCACACGCTGTTCCTTTCTGATCGGTCCCTAAACCGCCACCGTAATGCCAAACACCCCCACACAGGAATAAACAAAATCTGCCGCTGAGGAACCCGTTTAGTCAGAAAACCGGCTGTTCATGCGTCTCCTTTTCGTATCCCGCCCAGAACATCATCCAAATATTCTATACAGGACTGATCTGCATGAATCTCGTCAAGCAGTGTTTTCCTCTGTCCCTGCAGCAGTAAAAGCCCTTTTTTCTTCTGCCCCTGCTTTAAGCAGTTCAGGACACCCGCAACCGTAGTCTCTCCACAGCCGGCATCTACCATGTTCTGAATCAGTTCTTTCTCCGTCAGGTAACCGCTTAACATCGTTTCCTCTCATTCCGCCGCATAAGCGGCATTTCAATCCTAAAATACCTGAATTTCTCAGGCAATGTCCTTTTTCATTTCAGCAGCTTTATCTGCTTCTTTCTTCGGCTCAGCCCGGAGTATAACTTCTCCCGTGCATTTCATGACTGCATCGCCCCGGATGATTTCTCCCACGCTGTCCGCAGTGATCCGACCGGATCTGAGATTTTTCACGGAGAGGATATGGCCTTTCACATCCGCCTCCACATCGGAGTATTCAAAGGACAGATCCGTATCCTCCATGGTACAGTTTACCAGCTTCAGGTTTTGGCAGTAGCACAGGGGCTGCGTTCCGATAATTCTGCAGTTAATCAGCGTCAGGTTCTCGGAAAACCACCCCAGATACTCGCCTTTCACGATACTGTCCCTCACCGTGACATTTTTGCTGTGCCAGAAGGCATCCTTCGTGTCCAGCTCACAGTCGTCTATCTCCAGGTTTTCCATATACTGGAAAGAATATTTTCCCTTCATCTTTACGCTTCGCAGCTTCACGTCTTTGCTGTCCATGAATAAATACTCCGACACAATATCCGTATCAACCAGCATAATATCCTGCGACTTCCAGCCAAATTCCTGTGATTCCACCTGACAGCGTTCCAGACGGATATGCGCACACTCCCGCACCGCCTTGATCCCTCCCAGCACACAGTCTGTAATACTGCCATTTTCCGCATACCAAATCGCGGCGCGCGTTTTGTCATCCATGGAAGAATCTGCCAGGGTAAACCCTTTTACATGCCACAAGGGGTAGCGCAGGGAAAAACGGCAGCTTTTCAGTTCCACATCCTCCGACTCCTTCAGTACCGATTCCCCATCCGCCGGCCCTGCAAAGATACAGTCCGTCACATCTGCGTTCTGTAAATGGTACAACGCCCGTTCCTCATTAAACTGCTTCCCGATAATGTTCGTTCTTGTCATTTCTCTTATCCTCCATCTCCTTGATAATCAATGTTTTTCCCTGTATTTGGAGTGTTAAATCCTTTTAATCAGTAATGCGGAAGGAATATGACTTCTGATAATTTTCCCTGTGGTAATATACCGCAGTCAATGCAGACTGGTCAAAGACAATGCTCCACTCCGTAGATTCGAACTCACCGAAATTGTCCTTGCTTACGCTGTCTAAGGCATCCCTTACATCAGCCTGAGTCATGGATGGTTTCTCAGTCAGCGCCCCGGTTAATATATCAAATCTTTCATGGGACTGGCTTGTCCCGATACCCTGCTTTTCTCCTTCCGCCAGATAAAAGTTTGTCAGTACAGGTGTCCTTGTTACCACCATTTCATTGTCAATATACTCCACTGCCACACTGTTTCCGTCCGCATCCGCAATAGCAAAATGAACCATATAATTCATGGAGGCGTGGAGATCATACTGTCCCAGCAGCTCCAAGGCCTCATCCACCGTGGCCGCCTGATTTAACAACAGGCGGACGGCTGTTGTAGTGGTAAGATCCGTTTTTCCCCTATCCTGCCCAATCGTTGCCCTGTCCTGTATCATATTGACGGATACGCATAGGCCCTTTTCATTCATGCCGTCCAATGGCGCATATAGTGCCGCTATGACCATCATGTCATCACTTAACAGGCTGCCTGCCATTCCGGCCCCCTGGCGGATAAAGTCCAGGTTTACTGTGGAAACAGAGGCATAACCGTCCTGGGGATCAGAAATAAGAACAAGGGCATTGCAGGTATTCCAGTCAAAATTTCTGCCAAAAAGATAGCCGCCCTCCGAGTTTTGTACGGAAAGGGTACTGCATCCAAAAGCCTGTGTATCCATGGTAAAAGCGCCCTGATTTTCAGCAAAAAAGCTGTCCGCCAAAAACTGCATGACTTCCCCGTCTGTTTTTGCGCCTCCTCCGGACAAAAATGCGGTAAATCCGTCCTCCCCTTCATACCGGCCGGCAGATAACCCCTGCTCCAGTTCCTCTATTTCGGAATTTACCTGTATTGCCACAGCACTGTCTTTCAAAACCTCCGCCTCCATCGGCTCACTATTCCCTTCCGGAAAACGGCTCTCGTCTGCGCCTGCCGCCTGCCTGCCGCAGCCCGTTATACCTGCCAGCAGCATAAATATAATTGCGATTACCATCAATTTTTTCATGGCCCTTCTTTACACCTTCGGCTTTATTTCTCTCCTGTTCTTTTTTAATATAAAACCATTGCAATATAATAGCAAATACCTATATTGAATGCTTTTGCATTCACATTTAGAATATTTGCAGACATAAGAGCAGAAAGAAAATAGATATGGTAAAGAATTTATGATATGATAAAATTAAAGAATGTGAGCGTTTCAAACAACAAAACGGTTGAAAGGAAAAATTATGTCAAAGATAGCTGTTTACTTTCCGGGCCTTGGATACCACTGCGACAAACCCCTTCTGTATTACAGCAGAGATATTGCCTGTGAGCTGGGGTATGATAATGACAGGAAAATAAGCTATAACTACAGCGCCGGAAATATCCGCGGTAATGACGAGAAAATGAAAGCGGCCTATGAAGCACTGTTTTTACAGGCAGAAGCCGGACTTGCAGACATTGTCTGGTCCGAATACGACGATGTGCTTTTTATCTCCAAAAGTATCGGTACGATCATTGCCGCCTCCTATGCGGAAAAGTATGGATTAAAAGATGCAAGACACATTTTGTATACGCCGCTGGCACAGACTTATCTCTTTGCGCCGGATCATGCAATTGCATTTATCGGAACAGCGGACCCCTGGAGCGATACGGAGAAAATTATCCGGCTGTCCAACACAAAGCAGATTCCGCTGACTGTTTACGACGGATGCAATCATTCTCTGGAATGCAATGATACCTTGAAAAACCTTGAAATCCTGAAGGATGTCATGCAGCGGACCATGAACTTCTGCCGGAACATTCA
>CAZAMX010000039.1:0-12557 GCA_964486095.1 uncultured Acetatifactor sp.
GATGTGATTTTAAAGAAATATCCCGATATTCCTGTTTTTAGCAATTTTTATGAAACGATTACTACAGCCCGATATATTTCACAGCTGATCTGAGCAGGAATTTTGAGCGTAATGGCATTTTTCGTACTATTGATCGGTGTGGTGGTGATTTCCTCAAATGTGGCTAACTATATTCAGGAAAACATGCAGAATCTCGGTGTGATGAAAGCAGTAGGCTATACTGGCGGACAGCTTGTCTTTTCCTTGATTGTGCAGTTTTCTGGTATTACCGCCGTCGCTGCGGCTGCGGGCGTGGGGCTTTCCTATTATTTCTTTTTTCCGGTAAACAGGATGATGATCGCGCAGACAGGCATTCCCTACAAAGTAAGATTCCTGCTGCTGCCCTTTGCTGTCACGGTAATTTTTATTTCCGGCATTGTTGCGGTATCTGTGTACCTGTCGGCCAGGAAAATACGAAAGCTTCAGCCAATCACCGCTATTCGCGGAGGAATTGGCACCCATAGCTTTCAGAAGAATTTCCTGCCCCTGAATAATACCTCACTGAATCTCAACCTGGCGCTGGCAATGAAAACCACTCTTTCCGGCATGAAGCGGAATGCGGCTGTGTGCGTTACCATGTTTGTATTGTCGCTTGTGCTGGTATTTTCTACATTAATGGTCAGGAATGCTATCATCAGTATACAGCCCTTTGTAGATATGATAACGGGGGAAAGCGCGGATTCCTGTATTAATATAAATACGGACATAGAAGGTGAATTCTTGGAGGCAATGAACAGGGACAGCCGTGTGGAGAAGATTTATCTGTTTCACAAGGGTGTGGAGGTCTTGCATATAGAAGGCTCTTCTCTGTTTGCAGCGGTTTTTGACAACGCTTCACAGCTGAATAACACCAGTCTGACAGTTGACGGACGTCTGCCAATATATGATAATGAAGTGGTAATTGCCGCAAAATATGCCGGAGAGAATAAGCTGAAGACCGGTGACGAGATTGTACTGAAGGCTGAGAACGGGAAGCAGACTTATCTGATTGTGGGTTATTGTCAGATCTCGGATTTCCTTGGAAAGGACTGTATGCTCACCCGGGAGGGTTATGAAAAAATAGGCGGCCTGCAAAATGTCAGCTATTATCTGAACCTGGCGGCAGACACGGATATTGATGAATTCAACGAGCAGGTAACGGAGCGTTTTGGCAGCAATGTTTATTCCACATTTAACTTTATGTCGCTGATAGAAGGCACCGGAAGTGTATATGTCTCGCTGATCACGGTGATTGTGACGGCTATTGTAATTTTAAGCCTGGTTGTGGTAGCTTTATGTATGTATCTTTTGATCAGGATGCTCTTAAACAGTAAGAAACGGGAGTACGGCATCTTAAAAGCCCTTGGATTCACCACAAGGCAGTTGGTTTTGCAGACGGCGATGAGCTTTATGCCCTCGGTGATATTCTCCACGGCAGCGGGAATTTTCTTAAGCACGCTTATTGTCAATCCTCTTGTGGCGCTGTTTTTGAGCGGGCTGGGGATTGTGAAATGCAATTTTTTAATACCTGTGGGTCTTAACCTGATGGCCGGAGCGGCGCTGATACTGTTTGCCTTCGGGGCGGCATGTATGATGTCTCTGCGGGTGAAAAAAATTGTGCCCAGAGAGCTTTTGGCCGGGGAAGTATGAAAGGCGAAAAGAATGAAATATATGTCGTTTAATTCCTCCTGCTCATATGCGGGTCTGGCAAATATGCTGGAATATTACGGAATCGAAACGGAAGACAGGCAGATTGCACTGGATATGGGGCTGCCCTTTCTGTTTTCGAAAGAAGAGAACGCGTACAGCGCAGGGCCCATGCTGCAGACCGCAGAGTGGTTTCATCTATATTTGAAGCCCCGGGGATTTCGCATGACAGAGACCGGGCTGCAAAGGGAGGCGGTGGTGGTGGCGGTCATTGAAAGGGCGGAGCCGGAACCGGTGTCATTGGGGGGATATTTTCAAAGATCTCTGGAGGTGCTGGAAGAGCTGAAAACCGAGCTGCCTGCTTTTTGTGCGGAAAGCCGCTGATTCTTCAAAACAGGATCCCTGTAGCGGCGCTGGGAGAAGCCATAGACAGGTATGCGGAGCTGATCCGGGAGCAGATCGGACGGGATTGACTTGACAAATTGTTTTTGCGGCGCATAATATAGACTTCAGATGAAAGCAGCGAAAGAAGAAATAGATGAGGTGGGTGACGTAATGAAAAAAAGGCTGTTGTGGTCTGCAGGGATAGCCATGCTTTATATTCTGGCGGTATGGAAGGTGGCAGGAATTTATTTTGAGACAAATGATGACAAGTATTTTGCGGAGATTTTGTCCGGTGCGCTGACGGGCGCTCCGGATTCACACACCATCTATATGAATTATTTTCTCTCCTGGCCTTTATCCATGCTGTACCGCATAACCGTGCGGATCCCGTGGTATGGAATTATGCTTATTTTGTGCCATTTTGCCATATATACTGCATTGCTGCAAAGCATAGGAATCAGAATGAAATCCGTAAAAGGATATATATTTTCTGTGGGGCTTGTGTTATGCTTTGCCCTGATCAATGTGTATATGACATTAAATATCCAGTGGACTTCAACTGCGGCGATGCTGGCGGTTGCCGGCTATGTATGTCTGCTTTTGCGGGAAGACTGCAAAAAGGGACTGCTGCTGTTCTTTTTCTTTGAGCTGGCGGCTTTTCTGCTTCGGGATCAGTCCATGCTGATGATTCAGCCGCTGGGAGCTGCCGCATATATCGGTATTTGTCTGAGCGGCCGTAAGGAGGCGTGGAAGGAACGCTTTAAGCGGGTAGCGGGAATGATTCTTGCGGCAGGGGTGATTCTTGTAATTGGTTATGTGGGCAATCTGATCGGGTATCGGGGAAAAGGCTGGGAAGATTATGATCGGTTTAACCAGGCGGGTGTGGAGATATTTGATTATAGCGGCATACCGGTGTACGAGGAAGTAAAGCCTATTCTGGATAAATATGAGGTTACCCGGGCGGAATATGAGGCTTTTTGCAATTATGTGACTTTGGATTGGGATGTAAGCGTGGAGTGTGCCGAAGAGCTTGCGGATTATGCAAAAAACAGAGCCGGAATGAAAACAGATATGGTGAGCCGTTTGGAGCAGGCGTGGGAAAAGCTGGGAGCCGAGCAGCATTTGATCGAACTGAGAGTGGTAATAGCGGCATGGCTCGTGCTTCTGCTTTGGACGGTTTTGTGGAAAAGGTTTTATTTGCTGCTGCCGCTTGGTGGGATAGCACTTGGAAGGCTTACTGTCTGGGGGTATCTTATTTATGGGGGCAGGCTGCTTCATAGGGTGACAAGACCTTTGCTGGCCGGTGAAATCATACTGCTGGCGGTGTTGCTGCTCTGGGATTATTCGCGTCAGGAAAGCACCGTGAAACAGGAAAAATTTTTGGTGGTATCTGCAGTGATATTTGCAATTTGCTGCTTTTTTTCAGGAAAGTTGCAGTATAGTGCGGCAGTGGCGGTACAGGGCGGACAGAAGGACTACATACAGGGACTGGTGGAGGTTGAGGACTATTGCAGGATGCACCCGGAGAACAGTTATCTGCTGGACGCCTGGTCTTTTGGTTTTTACAGAGGCGACGTATTTGAGACACGTATTTACGGAACACAAAATTGTGTATACTCAGGCGGCTGGTTTTCCAACAGCCCCATCCTGTATCAACACATGGAACAATATTTGGGAAGATATGACAAAGACATCTGCCTGATTATCTATGAGACGGAAGATGCTCTGGAGTCCAGACCGATCATAGCGCTGCTTACCGAAAAATTTGGCAGTGCGCCTGTTCTTGAGGATAAGTTTACGGTATCTCACGGAGGCAGCTACCTGGTTTTGCGCTTTGAGGCGTGACGGATAAACGGTGTACATAGTAAAACCCACAAGCGGCAGCCCGCCTGTGGGTTTTACTGTTAGCGGAGAGTGTGGGATTCGAACCCACGTGCCCTGTAAAGGACAACTGCATTTCGAGTGCAGCTCGTTATGACCGCTTCGATAACTCTCCCTGTGATATTTTCAACATCCTAATTCTAAAGCATTACTCACAAATTTGCAAGTCCGAATTTCTCTTGCAAATTTATGCCGGACGGGGTAAACTTTAATAAAATAAATGCTGTTGTTCAGAACAGTGAGCAAATATATTTGGAGGGAATGCGCATGAAAAGAATCGGTATGTTGACCAGCGGCGGAGACTGTCAGGCCTTAAATGCGGCAATGAGGGGCGTTGTGAAGACGCTGTATGCCAGCAAGGAGGAAGTAGAGATCTACGGCTTCCTGGACGGATACAGGGGACTGATCTACAGTAAGTTCAGGATGCTGACAGGAAAAGATTTTTCCGGCATTCTGACAAAGGGTGGAACCATGCTGGGTACTTCCCGCACACCCTTTAAGACCATAAATGACCCTGATGAAAACGGGCTGAATAAAGTGGAGGCGATGAAGCAGAATTATTATAAGCTGCAGCTTGACTGCCTTGTGATTCTGGGCGGAAACGGTACCCACAAAACCGCAAACCTGCTTCGGGAGCAGGGACTGAACGTTGTGACCCTGCCCAAGACCATCGACAATGACCTTTGGGGAACGGATATGACCTTTGGCTTCCAGAGCGCTGTAAACATTGCTACTGACGCTATCGACTGTATCCACACCACTGCAGCATCCCACGGCAGAGTATTTATCGTGGAGGTCATGGGACATAAGGTGGGCTGGCTGACCCTGAATGCGGGTATGGCAGGGGGAGCGGACATCATTTTGAGTCCGGCGATCCCGTATGACATTGACAAGGTCATTGATAAGATTGAAGAGAGGGACAAAAACGGCAGCCGCTTTACTATCATAGCGGTGGCGGAGGGAGCGATTTCCAAGGAGGACGCGGCCCTCTCCAAAAAGGAATACAAGAAAAAGATGGAGAAGTACCCGTATCCTTCCGTGTCCTACGAGGTAGCGGCAGCCATTCAGAAAAAGACCGGCAGGGAGGTGCGCGTCACGGTTCCCGGGCATATGCAGAGAGGCGGAAGCCCCTGCCCTTAT
Source organism: uncultured Acetatifactor sp. (assembly GCA_964486095.1). Taxonomy (GTDB): domain Bacteria; phylum Bacillota; class Clostridia; order Lachnospirales; family Lachnospiraceae; genus Acetatifactor. The sequence goes on from CAZAMX010000039.1 coordinate 5,071, forward strand.
GACCGTGTATTTGCCAGCCGTCTGGGAGCAGAGGCGGGCAAGCTGATCCTGGAGGGGCAGTATGGCTTTATGGTAGGTTACAGGAATCGCGAGATTGTCAAGGTCCCGCTGGAGGACGTGGCCGGTAAGCTGAAGATGGTGGAGCCGGATGCCACCATTGTGAAAGAGGCAAAATTGCTGGGAATCAGTTTTGGAGATTAAATCGGTATGTCATATACAGCGCTTTACAGAAAATTTCGTCCCGATACCTTTGCTGATGTAAAAGGTCAGGATCATATTGTTACCACCCTGAAAAACCAGCTGAAGGCCGGGCGGATCGGTCATGCTTACCTTTTCACCGGCACCAGGGGAACCGGCAAGACGACCATTGCAAAGATACTGGCCCGGACGGTGAACTGTGAGAATCCCGGGCCGGACGGCCCCTGCGGGGAATGCCGGATCTGCAGGGCCATCGCCGCGGGAGCCAGCATGAATGTAATCGAGATTGACGCTGCGTCCAATAACGGCGTGGACAATATCCGGGAGATCGTGGAGGAAGTGTCATATTCTCCGGCTGAGGGGAAATATAAGGTTTATATCATAGACGAGGTGCATATGCTCTCCATAGGAGCTTTCAACGCACTGCTGAAGACCCTGGAAGAGCCGCCTTCTTATGTGATTTTTATTTTGGCCACTACCGAGGTGCATAAGCTGCCCATTACAATTCTCTCCCGGTGTCAGCGGTATGATTTTAAGAGGATTTCCATAGATACCATTGCGGAGAGGCTGGGGGAGCTGACCCGGGCGGAAAACGTTCAGGTAGAGGAGAAGGCCCTCCGTTATATTGCAAAGACCGCGGACGGCTCCATGCGGGACGCCTTAAGCCTGTTGGATCAGTGCATTGCGTTTCATCTTGGAAAGGAGCTGACCTACGATAAGGTGCTGGATGTGCTGGGGGCGGTAGACACAGAGGTCTTCAGCAGACTGCTTTCCTTCTGTCTTGACAGGGATGTGCCGGGCTGTGTCAGACTTTTGGAAGAGATTGTGATGCAGGGGCGGGAGCTGACTCAGTTTGTCACGGACTTTACCTGGTATCTTAGAAATCTGATGCTGGTTCAGGCATCGGACAACCTGGAGGATGTGATAGATATGTCTACGGATAATCTGAGACGGCTGAAGGAAGAAGCTGCTCGGATTCAGCCGGATCAGATCGTGCGTTATATCAGGATTTTTTCGGAGCTTTCCGGACAGATACGATATGCCTCCCAGAAGCGGATTCTGGTGGAGATCGCGCTGATTAAGCTGTGCAAGCCGCAAATGGAGACAAACGAAGAGGCGGTTTTGGACCGGATCAGGCAGGTGGAGGATCAGCTGGAAAAGGGTGTGGTATATGCAGGAGAAGCCGTAGCCAGGGCCGGTGGAAATCAGGCGGCGGGAGGCGGACCGGAGCCTGCCGGTACAAATCAGACCAAGGCTCAGCTGCCTGCGGCAATTCCGGAGGATGTGAAGGCTATTGTGGCAAAATGGCCGGCTATTGTGGGGAGCGCGGTAAACCGCATTAAAAGTTATCTGAAGAATGCAATATTAAGCCTGGGCGGAGACGATAAGCTGATTGTGGTGCTGGAGGACGGCCCGGCATCAGACTTTTTTTCAAGGCATCCTGAAAACAAACAGCAGCTGGAAGCTCTGTTGGCAGACTTTTCCGGAAAACAGATACAGGTCAATATTCAGACCATTCAGGGGCAGCAGGAATTTGAACGAAGCTATGTGGATCTGTCCAAGCTTGTGCAGATGGATATAGAAATCGAAGAGGAAGAATGAGCGGAAAGATAAGGAGGAAAGCATAATGGCAAAAAGAGGCGGCTTTCCCGGAGGCGGAATGCCCGGGAATATGGCAAATCTGATGAAGCAGGCGCAGAGAATGCAGCGCCAGATGGAAGAGGGTCAGAAGGAGCTTGAGACAAAAGAGTTTGTGGCAAAGACCGGCGGCGGAGCGGTGGAAGCGGCCGTGAACGGAAAGAAGGAGCTGCTGCGGCTGATTTTATCGGAAGAAATCGTAGATCCCGAGGACATTGAGACGCTGCAGGAGACCATTGTTGCCGCGGTTAACGAGGCTATGCGTCAGGCGGAGGATGCAAGTAACGAGCTTATGGGCAAGATGACCGGGGGCTTGGGAGGCATGCCCTTCTGATGGAGCTGTACAGCGGATATATCAATAAGTTAATCGAAGAGCTTGCGGCGCTTCCGGGCATAGGCAGCAAGTCCGCCCAGCGGCTGGCATTTCACCTGATCAACATGCCCCAGGACAGGGTGAAGCGGCTTGCGGATACGATGGTGGAGGCGAGGGCTAACGTGCGGTACTGCAAAGAGTGCTTTACCCTGACGGATAAGGATGTGTGTCCGGTGTGTGCCAATCAGAGCCGTAACCATAAGATGATTATGGTGGTGGAAAATGCAAGAGATCTGGCGGCATACGAGAAGACAGGCCGGTATGAGGGTGTTTATCACGTACTGCACGGCGCCATTTCGCCCATGCTGGGCATCGGGCCGGGGGACATTAAGCTGAAGGAGCTGATGGAGCGTCTGCGGGGGGATGTGCAGGAGGTTATTATAGCCACCAACTCCAGCCTGGAGGGTGAAACCACGGCCATGTATATCAGCAAGATGATTAAGCCGGCCGGTATCCGGGTGACCAGGATTGCCAGCGGCGTGCCTGTTGGCGGGGATTTGGAATATATCGACGAAGTGACGCTGCTTAGGGCTCTGGAAGGGCGCGTGGAATTGTAGGCGGCGCTGTGATACAGGGCACAGAAAGGAGAGAAATTATGGCGGTAAAGGTAACAAAGAGTATGTTCGGAAAATATCCGGACGGGCGGGACGTAACTTTATATACAATGGAGAATGGCAGCGGCATGACGGTTGCAGTGACGGATCTGGGGGCAGCGGTGGTCCGCGTTATCGTGCCGGATAAAAAGGGAAATCCTGCGGATGTAGTGCTTGGATTTGACAGGGCAGAGGATTATATGGGCAATCCCAGCTTCTTCGGGGTGGTGATCGGTCCCAGCGCCAACCGGATTGGGAACGCTTCCTTCAGCATTGACGGCACGGCATATCATGTTGACGTGAATGACAATGCAAATAATTTGCACAGCCACGTGGATAAAGGCTATCATAAGCAGCTCTGGGAAGGAGAGATTCGCTCAGAGGGCGTCAGATTTTCCCTGGAGGATACGGACGGGAATCTTGGTTTTCCCGGAAACAAGCGGATTTCGGTGGAATACAGCCTGGGTGAGGATAACAGCCTTCGTCTCCACTACCACGGAACCAGTGATAAGAATACAATTATCAATCTGACCAATCACACTTATTTTAATTTAGACGGACATAACAGCGGCAGAATCGAAGAGCATGAGCTGTGGCTGAATGCTTCCTGCTATACGCCAGCAGACGCCGGGTCCATCCCCACGGGCGAGGTGGCTAAGGTGCAGGGGACACCCATGGACTTCACAAAGGCTAAAAAGGTTGGACTGCAGATTGGCGAAGACTTTGAGCAGCTGCGGTTTGCAGGCGGATATGACCATAACTGGGTGATTGACGGCTGGAAGGGTGACGGGGAAATTCTTCATTTTGCAACGCTGACTTCTCTTAAGAGCGGCAGAGTCATGAAAGCATACACTACACTTCCGGGCGCACAGTTTTATGCCGGCAATTTTATTAAGGAGCAGCCGGGGAAGGACGGCGCGGTATATGGGCCACGCATGGGACTGTGCCTGGAGACACAGTATTTCCCTGATTCCGTCAATAAGCCGGGGTTTCCTTCCTGTATTTTCGGAGAAGGCAGAGAATATGATTCGGTGACGGTGTATCAATTTGAGTAGCAGATAAAAGAATGTCGAATATTTTTTTGTTTGGCGCGACAAGGTATGCTAAAAACCTCCCGCTGTCAATGCTATATTTACGGTATTGACAGGGGAGGTGTTTTTATGGATATACCAAAAAATATTACACAAATAGGCGAAATAAACCACAGCTGTAAAATTTATGTGGAAGATTATGCGGTCTCCTATATAAAGCAGCTGAATGGACATGCTCTTGACAAGGAGCTGGCCGTGGGGATGTACGGAGTGCGCAGGGAGGAAGGCGGGGTTACCTATTTATTCCTTTACGGGGCCAGCAAGTTGAATTTTCTGCAGAGGGAGACAAGGCATTTGTCTCAGGCTGTTTTGCAGGAAGCGGAAAAGGTCAGAAAGAAGTACTTCGCGGAATATGATTTTCTTGGATACCGTCTGTTAAACGGCGAGATGGTGGAGGGCTTCTATGTGTATGAGCAGGGAGTCTGCAGATATGTTGAGGGGTATGCACAGTTTTATGAAAAAAATGACAGTATGCTCCGCTTCATGGTGGATGAGAGGCAGGGAGAGGCAAGGCCGGAGGAATTTGACCAGAGCAAATATGACGTTGTAAAGCGCAGGCAGGAGGAACGCCGGCAAAGAGCAGCGGCACAGACTCTCCGCCCGGGAAGGCGGGAACGGAACGGGAGCGCGGAGAAAAAGCCTGTATCCGGGCGGAAGGATGGCGTGTCAGATACACGTATTAAGCAGATGAAGATGACGGCGGCTGCGGTCTTCGTCGTCTTATGCGGAGCGGGACTGGCCACAATGGGCAGTGAAGGCAGGCTGACGGAGCTGCGGCAGGCGGCCCAGGATCTGATAACCGGAATGTCCGAGCAACAGATTCCGGATGCCCAGCAAGTATCAAACGGCGAAGTGCAGGTAGGGACCCTGGTAGCGGAGGACAAGCTTACGGATGCCATACGCAAGGAAAACGAGGCAGCGTCTGCATCCGGAACCCTGCCGGAGGCAAATTCCGGTTCGGAAGGGCCTTCGGAGTCCGCACAGGAATCCGCTTCGGAGGTGACGTCGGAGCCCGCACAGGAATCCGCTTCGGAGGTGACGCCGGAGCCCACACAGGAGTCTGCCCCGGAGGTGACGCCGGATCCCACACAGGAATCCTCTTCGGAGGTGACGCCGGAGTCCACGCAGGAGTCTGTCCCTGAGGTGATGCCGGAGTCCACGCAGGAGTCTACCCCTGAGCCTGCACCGGAGTCCACTCCGACTCCTGCTCCGGTTTCCTACACGATTCAAAAAGGGGACACCCTGATCGGAATCTGTATGAGCCGATATGGCAGCGACGAGCGCGTGGCCGAGATTTGCGCACTGAACAGTATCATCAATCCGGACGACATTAAGATCGGACAGAAAATTTTATTACCATAGTATGGCGGGGTGTGCTATAATGTCCACAAAGGGCAGAGTCAAGAGCCCGGGATTGCTGTAATCTCGCAGAGGAAAAGTAAGGGGCGGGCATAAATGGCGGACATTAAGAGCTATATGAAGGAAAAAAAAAAGCGGGAGCAAAACCAGGCCGGCTATAAGGAAAAGATTCTGAAGCATAAGCTGAGCAATGTTTATCGGATTCTGCTGGTGGCGGCTGCCGTAACGGCATTGATCATGGTGGCTGTGGTCCAGTACAGACAGCATATTTATACGGATTATGATACTATGTCCGCCATTTCCCGGGAGAGCGTATCGGGTTCTACCGACCTGCGTCTGGGTGATTTTATTCTGACATACAGCAGGGACGGTGCACATTGTACCGATATGAAAGGAAATGTAACCTGGAATCAAACCTATGAGTTTCAGGATGTGAAGCTGGCAATGTGCGGAAACACCGTGGCGATTGCCGAATATAACGGCAGAAACATTTATGTTCAGAACGGGGAAAAGCAGATTTCCAAGATCACAACAACCATGCCGATCCGGAACGTATCGGTTTCTGCAGAGGGTTATGTAACGGCAGTCCTGGAGGGGACGGACGTAACCGTGATTAATACATATGATCCCAGCGGCCAGAATATTTATGAGGGCGAAGCACGCATGAACAGTTCCGGCTATCCGGCGGCGCTCTGCCTTTCCCCTGACGGTAAGCTGCTGTGTGTGGCTTACTGGTATCTGGATGCGGGCGTAGTAAAAACAAATGTGACCTTTTATAATTTCGGAGACGTGGGTGAGAATGTAAATGACTGTATTGTAGGCTTTTTTGTTTACACGGACACGCTGGTGCCGCAGGTACAGTTTATGAACAACAGCACCGCTTTTGCCGTGGGAGACAACAGGCTGGCAATCTATTCCGGAAGCTATGCCCCCATGGAGCTCGCTAATTATATGCTGAGTGAAGAGATTCAGTCCGTGTTTTACAATGATCAATACATCGGACTGGTATTCCGCTCGGAGGATAGTGAAAAATTATATCGCATGGACGTATACAGCGCGGCCGCAAAAATGGTGGGAAGCTATTATCTGGATATAGAGTACACGGATATTTTTTTCGGAGAAAATATTTTTGTGGCCTATAACGAGACGGAATGTGTGATTACGACCCTGGATGGGGCCGAAAAGTTCAACGGAGAATTTTTAAGGCCGGTGCGGCTTATGCTTCCCACAGGTAAGCCATACAGGTTTCAGCTGGTTACAGACACTTCTATTGATACGGTCCAGTTAAAATAGCAATTGCATAGAAACGCAATTCTGACTTCGCGGGAGGGTGCCTGAACCGATATGTAATAACAGAAGAAAAAGGAGAACGGGGATAGAGGATGAATATTAATTTTTTGCTGGTCATTGTGATCATTCTCGCGCTATATAAAATAGCGGACGGATATAAAAAAGGGATGGTAAAGGAGATTATTTCCCTGGTATCCATGGCCGTACTTTGCGCGGTGGCGGCACTGATCGCAGGGGGCATCAGCAGCTATAACGACGGTAAGATATTTAATGCCGTGGCTGCTGTAGTTTTGTTGGCAGTTCTGGTGATTGCCCACCAGCTGCTGAAAATGGTCTTTTTTTCCGCAAAGCTGGTGTCGAAGCTGCCGGTGATTCATTTTGCAAACAAGCTGCTGGGAGCCGTATTCGGCCTTTTTGAGGTAGTGCTGCTCCTGTGGACGGTATACACGCTCGTTATGATGATGAAACTGGGAGCCATCGGGCAGATCATTGTGTCTTACACCCAGGAGAGCAGGGTGCTGGTCTGGCTTTATGAGCATAATTATCTGGCATATGTGGTTGAGCTTCTGCTGGCTAAATTCAATTTTGGGCCTTTTGCGAAATGAGGGAGGGCGGTTTGCCAAGATAGAGAGAGAAACTCCAAAAGGCAATTTTACAAATCTTGTAAAAAAAATAAAAAAGTAGTTGACATACCTTTCAAGGTATGCTATCCTTAATAAGCTGTCGCTTGAGCGATGGCAGAAAAGCAAAGCTTCCGAAGAAGCAAAACTTCAGAGAGGCGAAGCATCTCATGTACCTTGACAAACAAACAGTAATGCAACCCTGAAAAGATTCCATAGAGATATTCATCTCATAAGAGATGGAAGAGAAAGAATTAATTCAGAAGAACAAACAGTAATGCCAGAGAAAAGACTGGCAGGACAAACGATTATGGTGAGAGTTTGA